>SUZQ01000071.1 GCA_015059875.1 Rikenellaceae bacterium
TATATAGAAAATGATATACCAAATGCGGTGTAGAGTGTTGTTGCTTATCCTTGCTCTTTGTAAAATCGCCAAATTTTATCGTCAAGGTTAGCGAAACACTTTCACTAATAAAATGTCTGCAATCCGAAGACTGCACCACAAATTTAGAAATTATTTTTGCAATTTGCAAAAATTAGATATCTCGTCATTGCGAAGGAGTGCAACGACTGTGGCAATCTCCCGCTTTCAATCTTAATAACAATAAGGGAGATTCCCACGCTCATTACATTCGCTCGGAATGACGATATATTACTAAAAAGCCAATGGCTAAGGGCTAACAGCTAATAGCCCTAAAATTTATTTTCTATACTTGCGGTATTGTGAGCAAAAATTTTTATTTTTGCGGTAAATAAATCAAATACCTTTAATTGTCAATTATCAACTGTCAATTGTCAATTAAAATAGCCAATGGCTAAAAGCTAAAATTATGTCAAAAGTTGCAACCGCAGAGCGTGTATCGCTCGAAAAGTCAGATAATTATGTCTTCCAGCGTTCGGTGCTGGCGTATCATCGTGCTGCCGAGATAGTCGAGGGCGATATTCTCGAAATCGGCACCGGCTCAGGCTATGGCGTGGAGGTAATCGCACCGAAGGCTACTCGTTTTATCTCCATCGACAAGGAGCTACCCGCAACGCCACTCCAACTCGGAAATGTCGAGTACTACGATATGGAGGTGCCACCAATCGACTTCGAGAACTGCTCGTTCGATTCGGTGGTGTCGTTTCAGGTTATCGAGCATATCGAGGAGGATATCGACTTTGTGCGCGAGGTGGCGCGTGTGTTGCGCCCGGGCGGAAAATTCGTTGTTTCGACTCCCAACGCCCCGATGTCGCTCACTCGCAACCCTTGGCATGTGCGCGAGTATAATGCTGACGAGTTGCGCAACCTGTTGGAGTGCCACTTTTCGAAGGTCGAGGCGTATGGCGTGATCGGCAACGAGAAGATTATGGAGTACTACCGCAAGAATCGACGCAGTGTGCGCAGAATTACTCGATTTGATATTCTCGACCTGCAACATCGTCTTCCGCGAGTGTTGTTGCAGAAGCCGTACGATCTGCTCAATCGTATGAATCGCAAGGCTCTGCACAAGAAAAACACCGAACTTACCGACTCAATCGTTATGTCGGACTACTCTATCTTGCCGTACGAGGCGGGAATGGAGTGTTTCGACCTCTTCTTCGTGGCTACGAAATAGTTGCACGATATTTGCCCCGTAAGCCGTAATGAAACAAAATTTACGGCTTATGAAACGCAAAATCCTAATTACAGCATCAGTGCTATTTGCTGTGGGTGTGTGCATTATCGGCTACACGCGAGCAACCACAAAGACAACATCCGACAAGGCGCAGCAGCGCGAACAGCGACACATCGAGCGCGAGAAACGCCGTGCCGAGCGACAAGCGGCGTACGAGCGATATATCGACTCGATAGTCTTGGCGCGCAATTTCCAATTCTCCCCACAATCTATGCAGCAAGAGCCTGCGGGGCAGACCAGATTGCTGAACAACGCCAGCTTCGAACTCTCGGTTTGGGGCAGCGAGGTGGATATCTTTATGCCATATATCAAGGGCGTGACACCACCCTACTACACCGTTATGCTCAACTACACGATGCCGTCGGTAAATAACTATGTTACCGAACAGACGCAGGAGGGTTGGCTCGTAACCTTCGCCTCGTCGTTGTTCAGTGGCTCGGATTACAAATTCTCTCTCGAAATCTACACCTCGTCGGGAAGTGCGACACTCACCATCGCCTCGCCATGGTATCCCGATGTGCAGTATGTTGGCGGCATTTCAGCTCTTAACTAACGATGGCACGCACTCTACTTTTTGTTGCGATGCTCTTGGCGAGTGTCGCAACACGCGCTGCTGTCGGCGAAACGGATAGCTTGTCGAGCGTATCGAGCTTGGCGAACTCTTCGGAGTTGTCCAGCGCAAAGGCTCGTCGTGAGGCTCGCAAGGCGGCGTATGCTGCCGAGATTGACGAGATCGTCAAGTCGCGCAACTACATCTTCCGCCCCGTTACGATGCAGAATGTCGTTACGGGCAACACTCGCTCGATATACGCCTACTACCTCTTTATGGGCGTTTCGGGCGATAAGGTAACGCTGCATCTGCCCGTGGAGTTCACTTCGTATGTTATCGATACGGTAAATCTCGATGCCTTTATTGAGGGGTACACCGCCACGCTCGACGGCTCTAATTGGCGTATAACCTTCTCATTTATGAATGGCGCGGAGCGATGGTTGGCGGAGATTTTCTTGTCGAACATTACGGGACAGACGCGCTTGGCATTGGTCACACCGAAGGGGGTAATGCGCTATTTGGGCACTATCGAGAGTGGCGCAACGATAAAGAAGAAAAAAGGCAAAAAATAATTTTCGGGTGCAATCGCTTTATTTACAGAGCGATATATCTGAAATAATAAAAAATATTAAAAATTTTGTTCAAAATATTTGCACAATCCGAAAAAAGCCCCTATATTTGCACTCGCAATTCGGCTCCGTAGCTCAACTGAATAGAGTACTTGACTACGGATCAAGCGGTTCCAGGTTTGAATCCTGGCGGAGTCACAAGGCGGTCATCTTTCGATGACCGTTTTTGTTTTATATATCTCCCAAATTTCGTATATTTGCTGTTGAAAATGACTAACCATATATACTTATGAAAAAATTTACTCTCTCGCTTTTGTTATGTGTTGCTACCCTCTCGCTTCGTGCGCAGAGTGTAGAGGTGCGCTTCCTGCACGGTAAGCCAATGGATGAAAAATCTTACGAGAAGCCTGTTACAACCTCCGATATGAAGGTTGTGGTGCGCAAGTATAAACTTGTGAAGTGTGACGAGGGCTTGCGCCTTTTGATTCCAAAGGAGCATATTGCCGATGATGTTTGGGGCGTAGAGGTGTTGCCGTCGTTTATGAAGGCGAAGAAGGGCGACGAGGGATACTGGATGAACTGTCGTGGCGTTTATGGTCACTTCGATAAGGATAATGGCAGCTATCGAAAGTCGAAGAATATTCTTCCTATATATGCGCACAAGCGTGGCTCAACAATGTGGTGGGGACATGTAAAACTGTGGCGTTTCGACTATCATCACTTTGTGCGCGTCGAGAATGGTGAGTACGAGTCGGTGCTGCGCTTTCTCCCCAATAAGGTGCGTGAATATTTCGATCTCTATCAAGATATTGTCGTGGACTACAACTGCTTCAAAGGCGAGGAGGCTACATATGTTAATGTTGCTAAGGCGTATCAGAAGTACCAAATCGAGAATAGTGGTGTGAAGCCAATCAAGGAGCGCATAAAGGAGCAACCTGAGTTGGATTACCTCACCGAGTCTATCGTAGTGCGCATTCAAACCCACGCCGCAAAGCCTATTGCAGATGATTGGGCGAAAGGCCCAGCTCGCGTAAAGGCCGACTTTACGAAGGAGACCGAGTGGCCTTTGGTTGTGCATATGCCGTTTGGTGTAAGCGAGGAGTTTGTGCAGGCAATAAAGGATTCGGGCGTAGATAAGGCAACTTTCGTCTCTGCGGGTTGGAACTATGGCGGATATGATGGTCGTACGCCGCAGCACTTCCCTGTTGAGCCGGCTATCGGTGGCGAAGAGGGATTGCGCCGACTCATCGAAAAGACGCAGAAATTGGGCTATCAGATTACGCTCCATGCTACAAATACTGATGGCTACACAGTGTCGCCAATGTGGGACTCTTGGTGGGCCGGCAAGCTCAAAGATGGCTCGTACGACAGAGGTTTTGTGTGGGCTGGTGGCTGGTGTATAAATGTCTGCCAAGTTGCATCGTGGAGCAAGTGGGTGCCTGAGGAGTTGAAGAAAATGGCCGATTTGGGCGTAAGAGGACCGCACTATATTGATGTCTATTCGGCTACATATCCGAATCGTTGTGCCGACCCGCGCCACCCCGCTACGCCAGAGCAGATGGCTGTGATGCAGAATAAAGTCTTGGCGATGTCGAAGCAGTTGATGGGTGGAGCTGCGAGTGAGGGCGGATACGACCATGTGGCTGCAAATATCGACTATATTAACTATATTGAGCGCGATATGAAGCGTCTTGCGGATGGCAAGGAGAAGTTCGCCGAAGGTGTTTTTCCGTTGTGGGAGTTGGTTTATCACGGCATTATTCTCTACAACTCGGATCGTATCACCCAGAATCACACTCGCGGAAAGTGCTTGTATAAGATTGAGCGCAGTGGCGATCCTCGTTGGATGGAGGGCGATGGCGTTGTTGATCCAAAGACTTCACTGAAGATTGTAGAGTTCGGAGGTCGTCCGATCTTCTATACCTACAAATTTGCTGATGTTCCTCGCATTAAGCGTGCTTGGGATGAGTTTGTGCCTGTTCGTCATCTACAAAAGGAGTTGATGACCGACCATCGTTGCGTGGGCAATAATCTATTCCTTACAGCCTATGCTGACGGCTCGCGCACTATTTGCAACTACAACGAGAAGGCTGTGCAGTGGAAGGGCAAAACAATTAACCCTATCAGCTATATCTTAATTAACCCTGACGGCTCGGTCTATGTGCCAAAGGCGTTCTAATAAACTTTAGATATGTGAAATAAGGTTATCAGAAATGGTAACCTTATTTTTTACCTATATCTCCCTCCCTAATAAAAAGATAGACTCTGCCATACCGCCACCGACTGACTGAGTACCCTGCGCACAAAAACAAAGAAGACGACCTTTAAGTCGTCTTCTTGGCGGTGCGTAGGGGACTCGAACCCCTGACCCCGTGCGTGACAGGCACGTATTCTAACCAGCTGAACTAACGCACCATTGTTTTGCTGATTGCGAGTGCAAATATAGAGCAAATTTTATATTCTGCAAAATTTTTAGCAACTTTTTTTACGATTTTTTTGCAATTTTTTTTCATTTTTTGAAGAAGGAAAATTGCACACTTCCGTAACTCCTTAATTGCCAAAAATATGGATGATTTGAGAAGTTGTACTTGTCGGAGTGTTCAAAAATGAAAATTCCATCCTCTTTTAGCAAATCTCCGTCTAAAACTAATGGAACAATCTCCTCTAACCCCTCTAAATCGTACGGTGCATCCGAGAATACGATATCAAATTTTTTCGGACAACTCCGCAAATATAGGAAGGCATTTGCCTTTACGACGAACATATTGTCGGCGCCAAGCTCCTTCGCGGTACGGCGAATAAAGGCGTGATGCACGGCGTTTATCTCGACAGATGTAACACTACGCGCTCCTCGTGATGCAAACTCGTAGCTCACCGAGCCAGTGCCTGCGAAGAGATCCAAAACATCGCACTCCTCGAAATCTACGAGGTTGTTCAATACATTAAACAGATTCTCCTTCGCAAAGTCGGTTGTTGGTCGTGCGCGGAGGTTGCGAGGTGGGTTTATCGCCCTACCCTTGAATTTGCCGCTTATTATTCGCATATTACTCGTTTGAAATATTTACGCAGTAGTTTAGTCGTAGCTGCACTACCTTTTATATATATAGGCATTGCGATCTCCTTTCCGAGCCACTCCGATATATGGTACAGCGTATCTTCGGGCGTTGTGGCGTTGAGAGCCTCGGCGCGTTGCAGTCCGTTGTCGAATAGTCGTAGGTAGCAAACTCGCTCTGTCGCATCTACGGTCAAGCATCTCTCGTCACTGTGACGCATATCTGCGAGTGGAGATGTGAAGTGGGCTCGACTACCCCATCGGTTTGTAATCTCGGCAAGAGCCTTCGCATTGATAGCCATAATAGCCACAATATTGTTCTGCGGTTTGCTGCAAACACATTGCTCATCAAAATGGCAAGGCTTACCAACAAGCTGCAAAAGAGTCGCTGCGTCGGATGGCACTTCACTCTGTGGCGCAAGCGTAACTCGCGGAGTATCGATTATAAGCTCGATCTCCTCTGCGTCCATTGCTACGGCTCTCCTCTCCGCAGAAAAAGAGAGTCCACCCAATTTTACTTGAATGGACACCTTTCTATTGGCTGAATTTGGATTACTCCCAGTTTCCTGCCTCATTATTACCTCTCTCCATCGAGCCGAACATAATGCCCGGATAGCGGTTAAAGTTGTTCTTCATATTGTCTACGAGGTTGATAACCTGCTGACGATATACCACAGTGTCGAGGAATGCGATGTACGGAGTGCGGCACTCAACTACAGGAATGATAACCTTCGATTCGGTTGCAAGCATACCCGCCTCGAGGATATACTCGGTCTGGTTGTTGGTGTAAGGCACATAGCGCAAATTCTTAACCTGCTCAGCCGAGAGGTGCTTGAACAACGAGTCCTTTACCGAGAAGGTGAACTTCTCTACATTCTTAAACCTCTTTCCGTACTTCTTCTTAGCCTGAGCCATTGCTACAGAGTCATCCTCGTCGATGATTTTACGCTCACCCTCCATCTGCTCGGTAAGAACGAAATTGATCAGAGTGTCGAAATCGGCGGTAAAACGCTGATACTTACTCTTGAAGGTACGCTCTGCGGTGCGGATATCCTTGATACGCTCGATAACCGCAGCCTCGCGCTGCTTCTGCTCATTCTCAAACTTGATTGGAGTTGAGATAAGGGTGTAAACCCAATAAACAAGCCCCAACACCACTACTGCAAGAGCGAGTTGGAGAATAATTTGAACACTTTTCTTTCCCATTTTAATATTTATTGTTAAGTTTGTACAAAATTAGCAACATAAGATGAATATCTCCGATATTGCGAGCCAAATTTACGCAAAATTATTGTATCAACCAACTAATAATCAAAAAAAAATCGTTGAGTTGTTCTCAGAGTACCTCGCAGAGTGCGATTCTTCGACCATTTTTGTGTTGAACGGATACGCGGGTACGGGAAAAACTACGCTCCTTGCGGCGATAGTTGCTGCGCTGAAAAGTGTGGGCATTCGTAGTGTTCTGCTTGCGCCTACGGGGCGCGCTGCAAAGGTGCTGTCGCTCTACTCCGGCGAGAAGGCTCTGACCATTCACAAACATATCTATCGTGAGCGAACAAACGCCTCGTATGAATCTAAGTTTTCACTTAATATAAACCGCGATAAAGATGTGATTTACATCGTGGATGAGGCTTCGATGTTGTCGGCTCATATTGCCTCTGACGGGGTGCAGTTCGGCAGTGGCTCACTGCTCGAAGATTTGGTGCAGTATGTCCGTTCGGGAAAGAATTGCAGGCTCGTTTTGGTGGGCGATAATGCGCAGTTGCCACCCGTAGGTACGGACTACTCCCCTGCCCTCGATATTGCCGAAATGAGCAACTTCGGAGAGGTTGTCTATGGCTCGATGGACGAGGTTGTGCGTCAGGAGCAGGATTCGGGAATACTTTTCAATGCTACGCTTGTGCGATGTATGCTCGAAAATCGAATTTACGAAGTGCCGAAATTCGATATGGACTACAAAGATGTCGCATCTGTGGGCGGTACGGAGTTGTTGGAGGCGTTGCAGGATTGCTACGATCGCTATGGGCGTGACGAGACGATTGTTATCACGCGCTCGAACAAGCGCGCAAATCGCTATAACGAGGGTATTCGCCGTATAAATCTGATGGCGGAGGAGGAGTTGGAAAGCGGTGATATTCTGATGGTTGCCAAAAATAACTACCACTACACCGAGCGCATCGAGAACTGCCCGATAAGCTTTATTGCCAATGGCGATATTGCCCGCTTGCGGAGGTTGCGCCGTGTGGAGGAGTTTTACGGTTTTCGCTTTGCTACGGCTACCCTATCGTTTGGCTACTATGACGATACGGAGATTGAGTGTAAGGTGCTGTTGGACACTCTGCACTCCGAGTCGCCATCGCTTACGCGCGAGGAGAGTGAGCGACTTTTCAGGGAGGTTGAGAAGGATTATTTAGATGTCAAGAGCAAGATAAAACGCCTGCAAGAGATTCGTGAGAACGACTATTTCAATGCTTTGCATATAAAGTTTGCTTATGCCGTAACCTGCCATAAGGCGCAGGGCGGACAGTGGAAGGCGGTATTTGTGGATAGGTGCTTGTTTGGCGATGAGCCGATGACGAAAGATATGCTGCGCTGGCTCTATACCGCAATGACTCGTGCCACGGAACGATTGTATTTTGTCAATTTCGATGAGAGATTCTTTGAGAATTGAGAATTGAGAATTGACAATTAAAGGTATCACCGAGCAAAGGTTTTTGCTCGGCAATTTTTGTTTATTGGCTATTAGCTATTGGCTTTTAAGGAATATAGGGAATATAAGGAATTTAGAGAAAGGCGCATCACAGATTTCCTTAAATTCCTTAGACTCCTTAGACTCCTTAGACTCCTTAGACTCATTATCTTATGCGCCCCCCCCCTCTCAAAAAAACACCCTCCGCAGAGTTTTTTTTCTACGGAGGGTAAAGAAGCACTTAGCGATTACAATTATGTCACTTTGTTAGCGTACGAACACAACGAGCATAGCTGTCATAAATGGGATGTTCAGTATTACGGTTTCCAGTGTAAAAGTTTATAATATAAAAACAATTATCACTTGGCGTAGATGACCAATAATAATCATAGTATGCGGATGTAGTCCGAAATCCCCCTATAAACTCCCTATTGGAGTACATTGTCATCAATTCGTCTTTGGTGGGTAGTCGCCAATCGGTAAGCCCTCCGACGATAGAGTTGTTGCATAAACTATTTGCATCATACCAATCCACTCTTGCACTATTAATATCTGTTCGTTGTACGGCGATGCCAGCAGTTGGAAGATTTACAAAAGGTGGTTCAAAAACAGTTACTGTCGTACCATAAGAGATACCTTTGCTGTTTTTGACATAAGCGCGAATGTAGGTTGTAGCCTCAGCGGAGAAGCCTGAAACACGCGCCTCGAATTCGTCAAGACCTACTCCACTTACAACAATCTTGGTGTCGGCAACGGTTGGTGCTTCATACTCTGTGCTATATACAAAGCCACGCTCGGTATATGTAGGTGTGCCGACATCGGTAATCTTGCCGTGCAAAACAGCAGAGTGTGTTGCCTCGTCAATATCGGTGGCTGAGAGTGTTTCTACCATGGCAAGGCTTTCGTTGGTGGAGAACTCCATTACATTTTCGCTATATGCAACACCAGCCTCGTTTTTGACATAGGCGCGGACATAGTAGGTTACCTCGCGCGCCAATCCAGTGAGTTTGGCATCGAAGGTTCCTATATCCGAGCCCTCGACCTTTACGGTACTGTTATAAATTGTAGGTGTGCTGTTGATTTCGCTATATACAAATCCTCGCTCAGAGTATGTAGGATCGCCAACATCAGTAACCTCGGCGTGAGCAACGGCGGTATGTGTCGATAGGTTGATATCGTCGATACCCATCATATTAACTTTACCAGCAGTTGCAGCGGTCTTAAATGACACCTGATTGGAACTATAAGCCGTACCCATTTCGTTGACCGCATAGGCGCGAATATAGTAGGTTTTGCCCAGTTGAAGTCCTACAGCGTTGCACGAAAATATATTATCCGAAGTGATGGTTGCCGAAAGACGATGGATAGTCTTATCGACTGTTGGCATCTGCTCTTCGCTATATACGAATCCACGCTCGGTGTATTCGGGATATCCTACACTAACAATCTCTCCGCTGAAAGTCGCCTTTGTTGCGGAGATATTTGAGACCTCCAAGGTGTTGAGTGTTGCCAACTTTTTGGCTTGACCGTAAGCCTTAACTGTAACCTCTACGCTTCCTTGACCTTCAGTACTCAATACCAATACTGCGACATTATCGCCATCTGCCAATAAATCACGGTCTATTCTGACAACGATAGTTCCGGTTTTGCTGTGGGTAAGAGTTCCTTGCGTTGGCGAAACACTTGTAATCCAACCGCAGTTGTTGATTATCTCCCAATGAAGCGTTTCGTAGTGATTGTTTACAATATTGAAAGATAGGGTGTTGGTGCTGTAATTGCTGCCAAAGTCGAGAACCTCTCTATCGGCAGTAACAACCGCAGGAATGCGCTCCATAAGGATATGACACTCGGAGTTTTTGCCAGCTACTACCATAACGGTGTTTTTACCTGGGTTGTAACCCTCTTTCTTCGCCGAAATGGTGTATTCTCTAGGGTCGATGTCGTTGAACTCGAAAGTTCCGTCCGAGCCTGTAACTGTGGTCTTGCCACTCGGATTGAGGCTGATACTCGCAACGGGAATCTGCTCTCCAGTCGATTTGTCAACAACAGTTCCATAAATACTACCCGTTGATTCGGTCAGATTCTCCGTGCAGGCGTAAAAACTCAATAGTATTACTATCGCTGTAATAAATTTCTTCATAGTTATTTAGATATTTGTTGCAGTGTTATATTTATCTCTGTAATCTCACCTGTAGTAGCGGTAACATTCTTGCGATTTGTCTGATAACCATCTTTCTGTGCGGTAACAG
>SUZQ01000003.1 GCA_015059875.1 Rikenellaceae bacterium
ATGGCAAAGAAAGCAGTCGCAACCCTTAGAACAGGTGTAGGTAAGCAGTTTACCAAGTGCATCAAGATGGTTAAGTCGGAGAAGACCGGTGCTTACATTTTCAAAGAGGCAGTTCTTCCAAACGACCAGGTAGCAGAGTTTATGAAATAGTAAAACCGCTACAATGTATTCGGAGTCTTCCGAAATACAAAAGGCTGATCCGTTCTCGGACAGCCTTTTGTGTTTTCACAGGAGGGGTGGTGGGGCAAGCGTATGAAAATTAAAAATTTTCCGTTTCCCGTTTAATTTCTGTATTCTTTTGGCGATACGCCCACAACCCTTTTGAAATACTTGCCAAAGACCGATTGCGAAGGGAAATTCATCGCGTCGGCAATCTGCTGTATCGTCATTGTGGTGGATGAAAGCAGAGCCTTACATTCGGTGATAACATACTCCTCGATGCAGAGCATTGCCGAGCGTCCCGACACCTCGCGCACAACCTGTGAAAGATATTTCGGTGTGATGCAAAGTGCTGAAGCATAGAAGGTTAAATCGCGATGTTGCTTGTAGTTTGTACGCAGCAGCTCCAAAAAGTTTGTGTAGAGCTCCTTGCGTCGGTTGCGCCCCGCACCATCCTCGCTTATGCCGTGTTGCTCGTAAGAGTAGCCGTAGAACATTGCCAGCGTGAGGTGCTTCGCCGCCTCTAACTTAAACTCTGTGCGAGGCGAGCGAACAAGATCGGCAAGGAGCGAGTAGTATCGCCCAAAGACATTTCCGCCATTCTCGATATTCATAACCGCCGTGTCGGCAACCTTTGAGTAGAGCGGATGAATATCGCCAATATTGGTAAATAGCGCATTCGAAAAGTCGCGCGACATAGCGATGGTTTTGCAGTCGAAGTCGTGCGAGTGCTCCACTAGTTGCCCTATCTGGTCGTAGAGAATAATGGTCGTTGTCTGCGCTTGCAGCCGATACTCCCTCATATTTACCCTTATTCGCGCACTTCCGCCCAAGCATATCAGAGCGATTGTCATATCAATCTTGAATGGCTCATACTCGATGGCACTCTCTGCGTCGATATAATCGGCATCGAGCAGAAAAATATCGTTGCCAAGTCGCATTTCGGGCGGTGTGAGCGACTCTATTTTACTCCTCCAATTATGATATTTCATTTTCGTAATTTTTACAAATATACCTAAAATTTGTGATAAACAGTATTGTTTTTCTCTTTTTTGTGGAGCTTTATACCAAAAATAGGGAGATTGTGGCGAATTGGGAGCGCAGATTGTTACTACCTTTGCACCATAAAATTATTGTTATTATGGCAGAGTATAAATTGAAAAGCGGTAAGATCGAGGAGAAGGTTGTCGGCACTTACAAGAAGATTGAAAATGGAGTAGTTGAGAGCTTTGAAGCTATGTGCGACGGCGTTGAAGAGGGCTACAAAAATATCGAGAATACAGTAGTTGATAGCTACAAAAAGATTGAGAAAAAGTTTGTGGATACATTCCTCGAAGAGAAGTAAACGAAAAACTTTGGGCTAATGATTAATAGCCAAATTCTCTCGCCTCTCGTCTATTTGAGATAGAGTTCGCCTTGCCAAGCGTTGCGCTCGGTGAGGCGATTTTCAAGCATATTCCAGAGGGTTTCGTTGCGCACCAACCCCCAATTGCGACCATAATGGTAGCGCGGAGGTGCTTCGCTGGCAAATCGCTCGACCACAATATCGGGGCGCAGACGGCGTAAAATCTCTGTAAAAAGATCAAGGTACTCCTCCAATTCCCAAAAGCGAAAATGCTCAGGATGTTCGTCATATTCGCGCTCCATTGCTGTCCCCTTAAACACCTGCAACTGATGAAATTTTATCGTTGTAAGTGGCAGAGCGTTAATGCGTTCCACCTGCTCCAAAATCATCTCGTCTGTTTCGCCCGGCAATCCCAAAACAAAGTGTGCGCCAACCGCAATTCCGCGCTCGGCAGTCATCTCTACGGCTCGACGAGCGCACTCGAAATCGTGTCCGCGATTTATCGCGCGGAGGGTGGTGTCGTAGGTCGATTCGATGCCGTACTCAATCGTTACATAATGCTCCTTCGCCAACTCGGCAAAGAAGTCCAAAATCTCCTCATTTACACAGTCGGGGCGAGTGCCTACAACTACCCCCACAACCTCAGGGTGCGAGAGTGCTTCGAGATAGCGTTCGCGCAACACTTCGAGTGGTGCGTATGTGTTTGAAAACGATTGAAAATAAGCAAGATATCGTGATGCGGTGCGATAGCGACGGCGATGAAATTCGATACCCTCTTCAATCTGTTGCGTGATGCTTTTTGAGGGCTGACAATAGGAGGGAGTGAAGGCCTCGTTGTTGCAAAAAGTGCAACCCCCAAACCCCACTTTTCCGTCGCGATTTGGGCAGGTAAAACCAGCATTTATCGCCACCTTCTGTACGCGTTCGCCAAAGTGTCGGCGGAAGTATGCTGCGTAGCTGTTATATCGTCTATTATCGCCCCAAGGATACATACTCATCTCTTTTACGCTACAAAATTACTCATTTTTGACCATTTTGCCCATAATTTGTAGGAAAATATAGTAATAATTACTATATTTGCGGATAGTGAGCGCGTATGCGCAAGCATAAAATGAATGACAATTATGGAGAAGAGTTTGGAGTTGAAGTACATCAAGGCGGAGCATATCGAGGATTTGCCCGCTGCGGATCGCGAACTTATTGCCGAGGCGCAGAGAGCTACGGAGTTGGCATACGCCAAGTATTCGGGATTTAAGGTTGGAGCTGCGGTGCGTCTGCGTAGTGGCAAGGTGCTGCATGCGGCAAACTCCGAGAGTGAGGTGTTCCCTTCGGGTTTGTGTGCCGAGCGTTCGCTGCTCTATTATGTTGAGGCGAACTACGCCGACGATCCTATCGAGGCGTTGGCTATCGCATCGAACCCTTCGGAGCGTGAGTGCTACCCTTGTGGCGGCTGTCGTCAAGTTATTCTCGATGTGGAGCGCCGACAAGGTACGCCAATACGGGTTATTATGAGTGGTAATGGCTCGGCTTCAATTGTCGAAAGCGCAAAATTATTGCTTCCATTTACATTTCAGCTATAATTTTGAGTGAGTAGTGAGTAGAGAGTAGTGAGTAGTTGTTTCTAATAAATAGAGAGTAATCGTGGGAAATAGTGTCATATTGGACAAGAGTAAGAAGTTTGCGTTGAGGATAGTAAAACTATATAAATATCTCAATGAGCAAAAACACGAACATGTACTTTCAAAACAACTACTACGCTGCGGAACAAGCATAGGCGCAAATGCGAAGGAGTGTGCCTTTGCTCAATCGAAAGCGGACTTTACTGCTAAAATATTTATTGCTCAAAAAGAATGTGCTGAAACTGAATATTGGTTAGAACTTTTGTATGAAAGCGAATATATAAATAAGATTGAATTTGATAGTATTTACGAAGATTGCCAAGAGTTAATGCGTCTAATTGTTGCATCAACCAAAACTCTGCAAAGCAAACAATAAAAAGGAAAATAAAAACTACTCACTACTCTCTACTAACTACTCACTGAATAATGTTTAATCCAAACGATATACTTTACGAGGACAACCACTTGCTTGTTGTGAATAAGCGGGTGGGCGACCTCGTGCAACCAGATAAGACGAGCGATGATGCGCTCGAAAACTATCTCAAAGCCTTCTTGAAGGTGCGCGACCACAAACCGGGGGATGTTTTTCTCGGTGTGGTGCATCGCATTGACCGCCCTGTGAGTGGTGCAGTGTTGTTTGCCAAGACCTCGAAGGCCCTTGTACGCCTGAACGAGATGATTCGCAAGGGCGAAATCCGAAAGCACTATTGGGCGATTGTGGAGGCCCGACCTGCTGCGGAGCAGGGTAGCCTTCGCCACTATATCTTGCGTGATGGCAAGACCAATCGCTCTCACGCCTACGATAAGCCGCGTGCCGAGGCTAAGGAGGCGCGTCTGAACTACGAGATGATCGGTTGCAGCGACCGCTACACTCTGCTTGATGTGGAGTTGCTCACTGGTCGTCATCATCAAATTCGTTGCCAATTATCAAAGATGGGTTGCCCGATAAAGGGCGATTTGAAGTATGGTGCGAAACGCTCAAATCCGAATGGCGGAATCTCGCTCCACTCGCGCTCGTTGGCGTTTATGCACCCCGTGCGCAAGGAGTTGGTGGAGATTGTCGCTCCCGTGCCGCAGGATGATAACTTGTGGCGATTCTTTGCCGAGAATACCCGATAGCCGATGAAGAGATTTTCGAGAATATTGGTACTGTTGCTTGCGGTTGTGGTGTTGATGCCGCAATGCGCCTACGGCTGGAATGGAAAGGGCCACGCCGTAATAGGTCATATTGCCGATTGCAACCTCACGCCCAAGGCTCGTAGGATGTGCCAGAAATATCTTGGCAGCCCAATCTCGCATAACGCTTCGTGGATGGACAAGGTGCGATATACTGACGCCTACCACCATACTGCACGCTGGCACTCGGTGGGAATTAAGGATGGAAAGTTTATGCCGTCGGACCTCACAGGCTCGAAGGCTCGCTACGAAACGCCACGACAGGAGGATGACCACGGCGTAGCAAAAGTGCTGCAACTGCAAAAGCAACTGCGCGACTATCGCAAGTTGAGCGACTCGACTGTGACAGTCGGCTTGAAACTCATTATCCACATGGTTGGCGACTTGCACTGCCCGGGTCACACCTTCTTTGCGGATCAGCCACAACAATACCACATAAAAGTTGGCGGAAAGAGGACGCACTACCACTCCAATATGGATCGCTCATTCCATAATTTCAATCAGGGTGTCAGCTACGACGAGTTCTACAACGACAAGTGCCGAATGACAAAGTCGGAGATTAAGGCATTGTGCCGAGGCGATATCGCAGCGTGGGTATGGGGCAACGAAGCGATGTTCCGCGAGTGCTACAAATTGTTACCTCCGGGTGTGGAGTATGATGACCAGCCTGCCGAGACACACCGACGATTGAAAGAGATAACAGACCGACTCCATCGTGATGCAGGTTATCGTTTGGCGCATATTATTAACGAAATTTTCAGATAGATTTAACAAAAAGAGGTTATGCGTGTCGTAATACAGAAGGTTCAGCGTTGCAGCGTTGAGGTTGAGGGCAATGTGATTGGCAAAATCGGAAATGGTTTGGCTATCCTGCTTGGTGTTGAGGAGGCTGATACGCAGGAGGATATAGATTGGTTGTGTGGCAAGGTGTCGCGTCTGCGCATCTTCGATGATGAGAACGGAGTGATGAATCGCGATATTAAGCAAGCCGAGGGGCGCGCGATTGTGATAAGTCAATTTACGCTCTTTGCTTCGACCAAAAAGGGAAATCGTCCTTCGTATATTCGTTCGGCAGGTGAGGCGGTGGCAAGACCGATGTACGAGAAGTTCCTCGCAACGCTCTCGGAGCTGCTTGGCGAAGAGGTGGAACACGGAGAGTTTGGAGCAGATATGAAGGTGTCGCTCGTGAATGATGGGCCTGTGACAATATGCATAGACTCCAAAAATAGAGAGTAAAGAAAGAACTTAAAATATAACAAAATGAGAAACAGAATTAAAACTTTGATTGCGACGCTTGTTGCTGTGTTAGCAGTGGTGTCGAGTGCTTCGGCTTGGGATCAGTCGGGGCACGGCACAATCGGTCATATTGCTGACCGACACCTCACGCCAAAGGCGAGAAAGATGTGTAGTAAGTATCTCGGACACTCGTTGGCTTACTACGCTTCGTGGCTCGATCAGTGGCGTTATTCTGACGAGTATCACCATACGGCTCGTTGGCATGCTGTAGGTATCAAGGATGGTAAACTTGTGCCAGGACAGATGGCGGGCGATATCTCTGATTTTCTCGCCCCACTTACGATGGACGATCATGGTGTTGCCCGAATGGAGCAGATGCTGGAGCAGCTGAAGAACTATCGCAATATGACCGATTCTGCTGTTACGGTAAATTTGAAATGTATTATCCACATGGTGGGCGATATGCACTGCCCAGGACATGTCTTTTATTACGGTTTGAAGCAATTTGAGATGACTGAGGGTGGCGAACCTGCTCGTTTCCACGGATTTATAGACAAGTCGTATGGTCGATTCAATAAGGGTAAAACCTCTGACCAATTCTACGACAAATATTGCCGTTTGACCAAGGAGGAGATTCAAGAGATACAAAGAGGCACTTTGGCCGATTGGGTTATTGAGAATACGCCTCTATTCAAGGAGTGCTACACGCTGCTCTCGCCAACTATCGACTATCTTAACCTCCCCGAGCAGAACAAGTTCCGTTTGAAGGAGATTACCGATGAGTTGCGTGTTGAGGCGGGCTTCCGTTTGGCGTATGTAATGAATCAAATTTTCAAATAATAGCAGAGAGTTATGAAGGGACTACGATATATAGTTGCAGTTGTAGCTGCATTGATGGCTGTCGAGGCTTCGGCATGGACTTGCACTCAGAATAGAGCAATCTTGATGCTTGCAGAGGAGAATCTGTCAGGTCGTGCAAAACGAGAGTTGTCGGAGATTTTAGGCACTCCGCTTTCGGAGGTTAAGTTTGCAAATAAGGGAAAGAGTCAAACTCGCCTGAATGAGAGTGGTAAGTCGGTAACAACCGATGAAAAAGATGCTGTGGTAAAGTTGGAGAGGGCGATTGCAACTCTTCAGCGCAAGGATGCAACTGCCGAGGAGCGTAAGGCGGCTCTGCTTACAGCTGTAGAGATGACGGTGGATATTCACTGTCCTGCAAATGTGCTGATTGACAAGCACCTTGAGAGAGATTTTGTATATCAACGAGATAATGGTCGTCCAAAGCACTCGCGTTGGTTCAAACTCAGTGAGCGCAAGTGGCAGGCTATGTGGCATAACCAATACCATAAGGATCACGGCGCATTCTCGGCAGAGATGTATCTCTACGATTGGCATATTGCAACCAAAGGTATGGCAAAAGGCTATAAGAGGGAGGCGGTTGCTCCGCGAGTGTGGGCAGAGCGCACAGGCGAGAGAGTATTTCTTGCTCTAAAGACCTTCCAGCCAGACGCTGTGATAAATATGCTGGAGATAACCAAACATGAGTATTTGAATGACGAGTCGATGTACGATGCGGCATTTCATCTCGCGAACCTTTTGAATAAAACTCTTAAATAAACAACAAAAAAAATGAAGAATCTACGCATTGTTTTACTATTGGTACTTGCACTATTTGTGGCGCAGAGTGCTATGGCGTGGGCTAACTTTGGGCACGGAGCTATTGCCTATGTAGCAGAACAACACCTTACCCCAAAGGCAAAGGAGAGTTGTCGTCACTACTTGAAACACACGCTTCCGTGGTACTCTTCGTGGATGGATTTTTGGCGTGCCGTTCCGCCATACGCTCATACGAATATGTGGCATGGCATAAAGTCGGATGAGAAGGGTAAGTTGCGTTGGGATATCTCAGGCGAGCGCGCTAATGGTCAAGCTATGATTCAGGTTAAGCGCATTGTTGAGGAGATGCAGAACTACAAGAGTATGCCCGACTCGCTGGTGCGACAGAACCTAATATATCTGATTCATAGCGTGGCAGATATGCACTGCCCTGTGCATATTCAATTCCCAAAGACTGCCTATCCGCACTATCGCTTCGACCTGAAGAATAGGGGTAAGAAGCATAGTTTTCATGGTTTTTGGGATGCTGCACCCGGATTTAAGCGCAAGGGCTGGAGCTTTGCCAAGTATGCCGAGGAGGTGGATAAGATGTCGCCAAAGCAGATAAAGAGAATCCAAAAAGGTTCGTATGATGCATGGGGACGCGATATTTTGAAGCAGGCTCACCGCGCATTTCAGATTACGCCTGCGGGTAAAGATATAGCGCACCTTACGGCAGAGGAGCAGAGAGCCGTGCTGGCGTTGGCAGATGAGATGTCGATGAAGGCGGCATATCGCTTGGCGTATCTCCTCAACTCAATTTTTGACGAGTAAAAATATAAACTAAATAAAAAATACCCACTATGAAAAACCGATTTTTGATTGTCGTTCTCTCGCTCGTATCGATATTGAGCGTGCAGAATGCAAAGGCGTGGGGTGGCTGGGGACACCATATATCCACCTTTATCGCCGAAAAACACCTGACACCTGAGGCAAATGAGAAGTGCCAGCACTATCTCAAACATAGCTTGCCACACTACTCGTCGTGGCAGGACTATTGGCGTCACAGTGATCCGTTCAAGGAGATATCCTATTGGCACTCAAGCTACATCAACAAGAAGAAAAAGGTTACGGGCCACAAGAATATCATCACTCGTGATGCAGTGACTCAAATTGAGCGCATCGTGAAGGAGATGGAGAAGGGCAAGTACCACAACCTCTCCGATTCGATGGTGACTGTAAACTTGAAACTCCTTATCCATATGGTACCCGACATGCACTGTCCAAGCCATATTGTTCACTCGAAGGATTATGGTCTTAAGAGCAAATCGTTGCTCGTTAAGGGCAAGAAGTTTGGCCGTCATAAGGTTTGGGACTCTGCGCCGATGTTGTTACATCCGAAGTGGAAGGCAGATCGCTTTGCTAAGGCATACGACACCTACTCTCCAAAGCAGATTAAGAAGATTTGCAAGGGAACACCTTCGAAATGGACGGTGCAGAATGGAAAGAAGATGATAAAGACCTACTACTTCTGGGAGAGGGGTGAAGAGTTCCGCAACTTTACACCTGAGCAGCGCAAGAATTTCGAGGATATTACGCACGAGCAGCTCGCCTATGGAGGTTATCGCTTGGCGGCAATCCTGAATGAGATATTCAAATATTAACCAATATAATTAATCTATCATGAAGAATAAATTTATCGCTATCGTTCTCTCGCTCGCAGCATTGCTGGGCGTACAGAGAGCAAATGCGTGGGCGTTGTGGGGACACCACCTCATCGCCTATGTGGCAGAGCAACACCTCACTCCCGAGGCAAAGGCTAATTGCGAACATTACCTCAAACACAAGGTTACTCACTACTCGTTGTGGCAGGACTATTGGCGCAATAGCGATCCGTTCAAGGAGATTACCCATTGGCACATGAACTATATCGACAAGGATTTCAATACTGTGGGTAAGAAGGGTAACATCACTCGTGATGCCGTAACTCAGATTGAGCGCATCGTGAAGGAGATGGAGAAGGGCAAGTACAAGCAGATGTCCGACTCGATGGTTATGGTAAACCTGAAACTCCTTATCCACATGGTTGGCGATATGCATACCCCTTGCCATGTGGGCTATGCAAAGGAGAGTGGCTATAAGATTTCGTCGCTTATCGTCAATGGCAAGAAGTACAATCATCACAAGTTCTGGGATGCGGCACCGCAGGTTATGCATCCGAAGTGGAATGCCGACAAGTACTTGAAGGCGTGCGATACCTACTCGCCAAAGCAGATTAAGAAGATTGTGAAAGGTAACCCTACAAAGTGGGGCAAGCAGAATGCCTACAAGATGGTTAAAACCTTCTACTTCTGGGAAAAGGGTACCGAGTTGAAGAATCTGACCGAGGAGCAGCGCAAGCAGATTGACGATGTGATGTTCGAGCAGATTGCTTATGCGGGCTATCGCTTGGCGAATATCCTTAATAAAATTATGTCTAAATAATAAACCTATAACGAATTTACCACTATGAAAAAGATAGTATTTTTGATGTTTGCCCTTGCAATGGTTGCAAACGAGGCGCTTGCTTTTAATACATTTGCCCACCAGACAATCTCGAAGTTGACCGAGATGAACCTCAACGAAAAGACTAAGCAGGAGGTTAAGGCGATTCTTAAAACCAGCATCACAAAGGAGTGTGTATGGCTTAACACCTTGCGCAAGAATCCTGAAATGGCTCACACAAAGTCGTGGCACTTCTTCCAGCTCGATGCTAACGGCAAATCGACCACAATGGACGAGAACGACGGTATCGTACAGCTCGAGAAGGCTATTGCCGTACTTCGCAATCGCAAGAATCATAGCGAGGCGGAGCAGCTTACAGCGTTGCGCACGGTGATTCACCTTGTGCAGGATATGCACTGCCTTTCGCACATCCGCATCGAGGGTATCGAGGCTACAAAGGGCTTCACTTTCCGTATTTGGAACGAGCTCGACGGCAAGGGCCGCAAGGAGTGGAATCAGAAGTGGTATACCTTGTGGGAGTCGACTTTCTCCAATCGCTACACCATCTTCACTCCGCAGTACTATGCCGAGGATATCGACATCTACGCACGCGACAAGAAGGCGGAATACTCGAAGGGCGAGCCTCGTTTCTGGGTTGAGAATGGCGGCGAGGATGTCGTTCGCGCTCTCAAGCAGCTCAACACGGGTGCGGTTGTGCCTACACAGGTGGTACTGACTCACGAGTTCAACCATACCAAGTGTATGGCGAAGGCTGCATATCGCTTGGCAGCTCTCTTGAACGATATTTTCAAATAAGATACCTAAATACAACTAACTATGAAGCGTAAAATTTCAATTTTAGTTCTTGCACTTGTGGCTTTAATGGGCGTGCAGAGTGCAAAGGCTTGGGGCGGTTACGGTCATGGAGCAATCGCCTATGTAGCCGAGCAACACCTCACGCCAAAGGCAAAGGCGGAGTGTCGTCGCTATTTGAAGCACACTCTCCCATGGTATGCGTCGTGGATGGATCATTGGCGTGCAGTACCTCCATTCCACCCAACAAATGCTTGGCATGGTTTCTCGGCTACAGCCGACGGTCAAGTCAATTGGGATAAGGGCGACGGTAAGGCTATGGGACAGATTATAAAGATTGTGGAGAGTATGGGTAATGGCAAGTACAAGAATCTTCCCGATTCGCTCGTGCGTCACAACCTCTTGATTTTGGTTCATGCGTTGCCTGATATGCACTGTCCTGTGCATGTAGGCTTCTCAAGGAGCGATTTTCCGCAGTACAAATACTCGCTCCGTCGCAATGGAAAGCCGTATAAGATGCACGGTTTCTGGGACGGCTCGCCTGGCTTCCAGCGCAAGAATTGGACATTCGAGAGGTATGCTAAGACTGTTGATAATATTACACCAAAGCAGGAGAAGAAGATCGTCAAGAAGGGCAACTTCGACTATTGGGGACGCGATATTATCAAGCAGGCACATCGTGCTTACGCAATCACTCCCGAGGATAAGGATATAGCGAAGCTCACAGCCGATGAGAAGGCGGATGTTTTGGCATTGGCAGATGAGATGTCGATGAAGGCGGCTTATCGCTTGGCGTATGTATTGAACACTATTTTCAAATAAAAAACGAGTTGAAACGATGAAAAAGATAATTTTGGTATTGGCACTCGCGCTGACAGTTTCGGTTGCGAATGCTTGGAATAAACCAGCCGATGAGGGTGTTGTGATTTTGGCAAATAAACATCTCTCTGCTGAAGCAAAGAGTTTGCTTAATGAGTATTTGGGCGAGAGCTATGCTGACGATGTGCAGTATCTCTACACTCTTGAGCGTAAGAAGATTGCAAAGCATTCAAAGGAGATTCACTATCTTCACCTCGATAGCAATTTGAAGCCTACAAAGGTGGCAGGTGCTGATGCGTTGGCTGGTATCGAGAGCGCATTGGAAGTTGTTCGTGGTCGCAACTCGCACTCAAAGGGCGAGGTTGTAGAGGCTTTGCGTACCATTATTACCCTTATCTGCGATATGCACAACTTCTCGTATGTCCGTATCGAGGGCATTGCAAACTCGCAGCAGGACTTTAAGTTCAAGTGCTATGGTGGTGATGTCGGTAAGCGTAAGGTCGCTAATCCAATTAGCTGGGGACGATTCTGGAATTACTACGCAGGATGGCACACCGGTTTTTCGGGCGATTTGTGGGCTGAGGATATCGAGTTGTGCCTTGGCGCGCGTCGTGCGGAGCTTGCTGCTGGCGGCTTGAACGATTGGGCTACTCAAATTGGCGAGAAGGCTGCTTGGTTATACAGCTATATCAACCCTGAGTATTCGATGACTCGTCGCGAGCGCAACGAACTTGAGGAGTTGAACTACGAGATGATGGCTCGTGCAGGTTATCGTTTGGCGGTACTTTTGAATGAGGTTGCTAAATAGTAAAGCCATTTATGAAAGTTCGTGCATTAATCGCTTTATGCCTCGCCTTCGTAGCAACGGAGGCGATGGCATGGAGCGCTCATACCCACATCACCATAGGTCATATTGCCGAACAACATCTTTCGACTGAGGCGAAGGCAAAGACTCATCACTATTTGCGCCATACGCTTGCCTATTATGCAGTTTGGCAGGATGATGTAGCATTCAGCAAAGAGTATGCCGAAACTCGCTATTGGCACGGAGTGCGCTACGATGCAAAGAATCGCTATCAGTACCGTGAGGGTAGAAATGCTATCACCCATATTATCCGCATTTGGGATGAGATGAAGGATGGTGGGTACAAGAAGTTGACCGACTCGGCTATCGTTGTAAATCTAAAACTCCTCATCCACATGGTCGGCGATATGCACTGTCCGTCACACAACTATTATGATGACGATCCGAATCCGAGGTATAAGCGATACTCCATTCTTGTCAATGGCAAGAAGGTGCATTGGCACAAGTTCTGGGATCGTTCGGCAGTGCAATTTTTCCATAAGGGTTGGAGCAGTCAGGATTATGTGAAGAATATCGACAATCTCACCGAGAAGCAGATTGCCAAGATTGTGAAGGGAACGCCTGAGCAGTGGGCAAAGCAGAATGGCAGGGATATGCGCGAGCCATACCGAACGCTGCTTATTCCTCATGTCGAGTTCAGTGATATGCCCGAAGAGAACAAACAGCGAATGTGCGAGATTGTAGATTTGCAGATTCTGCGCGGAGGATACCGCTTGGCACATATCATTAACGATATATTCAAGTATTAGAGGAGGGTTGCGATATGAAGAAGATATTTATGATTGTGGCCCTTGTGGCAATAGTATTTTCGGCACAGGCGTGGACTCGCGAGGCGGATCATGGAACAAGAGTCTTTGCAAGAGAGCATCTCGACGCTTCGGTAGTGAAGGAGTATACTCGCATTTTGCGTCTGGGCAAGAAGTATCCTCGCGAGAAAGTTGCTACACCGCAGGATGAGCGTTGGGGACGAGTATCTCTCGGAACGGATTTGCGCTCGACAACAACCTACGAGGGCGATGTTGTCGTACAGATAGAGCGTGCGGCCGATGTGTTGCGCAACCGTGCAGACCATAGCGAGAAGGAGCAAATCGAGGCTCTGCGTTCCATTTTCTCCAATATGATTTTGTTGCACAACATCTCGTGTGTGTCGATTGAGGGTGTAGTGAAGTCCAAGGGATTCAAAGTATATACCCATTGGGGCGAGTCGGAGCCTAAGTTCGATAAAAGGAGTATTAGGTCGTGGGCGCAGATTTGGGGGCGTAATGCCACATTAGGCTTTTATGGTTTTACTCCCGAAATGTTTGCCGAGGAGTTGCGAATCAGCCACGGAACGGATAAAGAGTCGTTCTCGGCAGGTACAATTCGTGATTGGGCGGCCGATATGGGCAAGGAGGCTGCGGCTCAATTGGAGTGGGCTGAACCCGATATGAAGCTCTATAAAATGAAGCTTATCGATATCGAACCCGTACACAATCGCCTCATGGCGAAGGCAGGCTTCCGCTTGGCGGCTCTGCTTAATGAGGTGCTTAAGTAGTCATTTTTTTTGATATTTTTAATTAATAAAGTAAAGAGATTATGAATAGAAGATTATTATTGTTGGCTTTGGCGACACTCTTTGTTGCCAATAGCGCAATGGCTTGGGGAGGCTTCGGCCACGGAGCAATTGCATATGTTGCAGAGCAGCATCTTACCCCTGAGGCAAAGGAGAAGTGTCGCTACTATCTAAAGCACACTCTTCCATACTATGCTTCGTGGATGGATCATTGGCGTGGTATTGCTAAGTATAAGAGTGTGAATAACCCACACTCGTTCAAGGTCATGCCAGATGGATATAATATTGATTGGGGAGGTACTCCTGAGGGCCGCGTATTGGGACACTATGTAAATGCAATGAAGGAGCTCGGCAATGGCAATTACAAGAATCTTCCCGATTCGGTTGTGCGTCAGCGACTTATCAATATGGTGCACTACCTTCCTGATTTACACTGTCCTGTACATGTAGGCTTCCCGAAGAAAGAGTTTGCGCACTATCGTTACAATATCTACAGAAAGGGTAAGAAGATTAAGTATCACGGATTTTGGGATGGCTCTCCTGGATTTACTCGTAAGAATTGGACATTTGAGCGTTATGCTGCCGAGGTTGATAAGGTAACTCCAAAGCAAGCAAAGAGATGGGTAAAGGGAGATATCGATGTTTGGGGACGCGATATTATCAAGCAGGCGCATCGTTGCTATCAGATTACTCCAGCCGAGACCGATGTTGCAAATCTTACAGAAGAGCAAAAGGCGGAGGTGTTGAGGCTTGCTGACGAGCAGGCACTGAAGGCTGCTTATCGCTTGGCTCACACATTGAATAAAATTTTTGCGGAGTAATTTACTTTTTGAGAAAGGAGATTCTATTATGAAGAAGATATTTTTATTGTTAGCTTTTGCCCTCACGGCATCTGTGGCAAATGCTTGGATTAGAGTTTGTGATGAGGGTGTTGCTATTTTGGCATTGAAGCACCTTACACCAGCAGCAAAGAGTGTTGTAGAGCAGCATTTGGGTACATCCGTAAAGGATGATGTGCACTATCTCTATGTGCTTGAGTCGAAGAAGAAGTCGCCATACTCAAAGGAGGTGCATTTCGTTCATCTTGATGCTAATCTTAATCCACATGCAGCTGACGAGAACGACGCTTTGGTAGTGTTAGAGCGTTGCGTAGATGTTGTTAAGACACGCGACAACCACTCGGCAGCTGAGGTTAAGGCGGCATTGCGTACCATTATTAATCTAATGTGCGATGTTCACAACTTCTCGTACTATCGTATCGAGGGCGTGGCTCATTCGCAGCAGCCGTTCAAGTTCAAGCGTACTGTTTACGAGTATGGTAAGACCAAGGATGATATCGCCAATGTTAAGTGGATGACATTGTGGAGTAGCTACGGCAATCGTCATCGTGGTTTTTCGGGCGATTTGTGGGCTGAGGATATGGCTTTGTGCCTCGGTCACAAGAAGGCTGAGTATTCGCAAGGTTCACTTTGCGATTGGGTAAAGGAGACGGGTACAAAGTCGGCTGCTTTCCTTGAGTTTATCAATCCTTCGTATGTAATGCCTGTATTGATGTTCAATGAGTTGGAGGATACCAACTACGAGCAGATGGTGCGTGCGAGCTTCCGCTTGGCTGCACTTCTGAATAGTACTATTCAATAGTGAAAATATGAAAAAAACATCAATTATAACCATAATATTAGTGTTGTTCGTGACCACCCGCGCTATGGCGTGGGGTGGTCCTGGACACTCGATTATTGGTTATATCGCAGAGAACCACTTAACGCCGGCGGCAAAGGAGAAGTGCCACCACTATATCCGCCACACACTCGCTTATGAGGCTTCGTGGATGGATCATTGGCGTTATTGCAAGGGCTTTAATGGTACGGCACATTGGCATATCGGCTACGCCTACCCAGAGCGTCAGTATACGGGCGATTTTCGCGATCAGTTTCTCAAGCAGGAGTCGGTGCGCAAGAGTGCCGCATATCGTATCAACGAGTTCCACAACGAGCTGCGCGGCTCCTACAAGGAGATGCCCGACTCGATAGTGGCGAATAAGATTCGTTTCTTGATACATATGTTGGGTGATATGCACTGCCCAGCCCATGTGGCAATCCCTGTTGAAGATAAACCGACTTACGACGAAACAACGGTCTATAACCGTTATCGCCTCTATCGCAACGGCAAGAAGAGTTCGTATCATAATATGTGGGACACCGTTACCTCGTTGCTCTTTCCGAAGAGGATGATTCCGGAGTGGATTGAGGAGGTTGATACCTACAACGATAAGCAGCGCGAGAAGATATGTCAAGGCGATGCAAACGATTGGCTCGCTGCGACTACAAAGGATGTTTTTCGCTCCTACAAGCAGATTCCGCGCGATACTGACATCGCAAAGTTGAGCGACAAGCAGCGTGAGCAACTCACAAACCTCACATATAAGCAGATGGCTTATGCAGGGTATCGTTTGGCGTATATTCTAAATGATATTTTTAAGGAGTAGTGGCTATGAAACGAATAATATTTACACTTTTGTTGCTCGTGTCGGTGTGTTCGGCTGGAGCTTGGAATAAGAGTTCGTACGCTACAATTATGGTACTCGCCTCGCAGCAACTCTCACCCGAAGCCAAGGGTGTAGTCAATAAGGCTGTTGGAAGCGACTTTGCCACGATAGTTATCGCGGATAAGGCTCTGAATACCTTCTCGGTAGATGAGAACTACGCTCCACTTCGCAATGGAGATAATGATGCGTTAGTTGTAGCCGAGCAGTGCGTGGAGCGTCTGCGCAAAAATAAGGCAGATGGCGAGGCTATCGTTCTACTCGCGAAGGCTATTGCCGATTTGCACTCGGTGCCAAATTTCCGTATCAAGGATCACGACTTCTCGAACAATAACTATACGGTGCGCCGTTGGAATAATCGTGCGGGCAAGTTGGCTCGTTACAGAAATGTCAAGTGGCGTTCGCTGTGGAATACAGTATATCCTGGGCGTCACTACCTCTTTACTCCAGAGTTGTATGCCTACGATATTGACCTCTACCATTCACGATATCGCACCGCGTTCATCGAGGGCGGAATCTCGGAGTGGGCTGCGGATGTAGCAAAGGAGTGTCGTGCGGTCTATGCAGAGGAGATGGGCGATATGTACATCCTGACACAGGAGCGTGAGAATGAATACGAGTTTATTCATGATCGCCTAATGGCAAAGGCGGGCTATCGCTTGGGTACTTTGTTGAATGAAATTTTAAGATAATAAATAGTTGTAATGAAAAAGATTTTTATTGCGATTTTAGCGGTAGTAGCACTCTGCTCGTCGCATAGAGCAATGGCGTGGGGCGGTTTTGCACACTCCGCTATCACCGAGATTGCCGAGCGTAATCTAACTCCGCAGGCGCGCGAGAAGATTCATCACTATCTGAATCACTCGTTGCCATTCTACGCAATTTGGATGGATCAGTATCGTTACACCGATCCTTATCGCCCATCGGGCAAGTGGCATAGCAACTGGATGGACGAGAGTGGTGCGGTGGATATGACAAACGAGTATTGTGCGGCTTATCAGACTACCCGCATCTGGAAGGAGATGAAAAATTACAAAAAGATGCCCGATTCGGTGGTGCGTCTGAATTTGTTGTATCTTATTCATCTTGTGGCTGATATGCACTGCCCTTGCCACAATGTATGGCCCAAGAAGTCTCATCCGCAATATCGCTATCACTTGACCAATAACAAGGGACAAAAGCAGTCGTTCCATAGCTATTGGGACAATACAGCGATTACCTATGGTCGTAAAAAGTGGACAGCAAGCTACTACGCTGATAAGATGGCAACCCTCTCGGAGAAGGAGATAAAGAAGATTTGCAAGGGTACACCTTACAAGTGGGCGGTGACGAGTCTGCCAAATGCCGAGCGTACATTTGAACTCACGCCAAAAGGCTCGAATGTACAGAAGTACTCGAAGAAATCGCGTCAGGAGATGCGTCGCATTGTCGATGAGGAGGCTGTAAAGGCGGGTTATCGCTTGGCGTATGTTATGAATCAGATTTTCAAGAAGTAGAGGAGGATAGAGTATGAAGAAGATATTTTTGGCTATCGCCCTCGTTATGGGCGTATATTCGGCTCAGGCTTGGAATTGGGTTTATGATCAGGCGACTCTCTTGTGGGCATTTGAGAATCTTACACCTCAGGCACAAGCGGAGTTCAAACGCTATCTCGGAGAGGATGTGCATCGCCAGATTCAAACTTTCGAGGCAGCACGCAAGAAGGGACAACTGCGCGAAACCGCCGATTGGCGAACCATCTCGCTCGATATGGATTTGAAGCCCGTAATTACGGATGATAAAAATGCTATCGTGCAGATTGAGAAGGCTATGGAGGTTGTGAAAAATCGTGCAACGAAGAGCAACGAAGAGGTAGCTTTTGCGCTGCATACCATCATTGAACTCACCATCGAGATGCACAATGTTGGCAATGTCCACCTCGAAGAGTTCCCTTTCTCGAAGGATGATTTCGAGTTCAGACAATCAATGGGTGGCTACGGCAAGAAGGAGAAGTTCCGTAATCGCAAGTGGAAACACTTCTGGTCTTACGGCTTCTCAATCTTCCATTCGGCGTGGTCGTCGGGTATGCACATTCGCGACTTGAAGGTGTGTCAAGGTCGCTACAAGGAGCAGTATCAAGCTGGCTCTCTGCGCGATTGGGCCACCGATATGGGCAAGTTGGTAAAGCCACTCTACGAGTGGGCAGAGCCAGGATGTTACCTTTCGCGTCAGGCGCATGCCGAGCATGAGGAGTTGTTCCTCGCGGGCGTGGCGAGAGCTTCGTTCCGTATGGCAGTGTTGCTGAACGAGGCACTTAAGTAGAAAACCAATAAACTAACCAAAAATAGAGTTATGAGAAAAAATATTCTTAAAATTACCCTCGCCGTGGTGGCATTGTTCGCTACCGAGAGGGTGATGGCGTGGGGTGGCTTTGGTCACACTGTGGCTTGCTACGCTGCGGAGCAGTTTCTCACTCCTGAGGCGAAGCAGAAGTGTCGCCACTATCTACGCTCCACACTCGCTTATCAGGCATCGTGGATGGATCAGTATCGCTCGATTGAGGGCTATACCGATTGCGATAAGTGGCACAGTACAAACATCGATGCAAAGTATAAGGTAAAGGTCGGTCTGCCTACAACGGGTGCTTATCATATTGAGCGCATCCGAAAGGAGATGATGAATGGAGGCTACAAGAGTATGCCCGATTCGTTGGTTAAAATCAATCTTCAGTACCTTGTTCACATGATTCCCGACCACCATTGTCCTGTGCATGTGCGTTGGGACAAGTCGGAGCATCCTGAGTTCCACTACAGCCTCAAAAACAAGGGTAAGAAGCTGAGCTATCACGGTTTTTGGGATGGCTCAGTAGCGCGTTGGCGCAAGGGCTGGAATGCCGAGAAGTATTTTGAGAAGATGGAGAAGTTGTCGAAGTCGCAGATTAAGAAGGTGCAGAAGGGCGATGGATATAAGTGGACACAGCAGACCGCTGATGTATCGCGCTACTGCTTCAAATTGACACCTGAGGGTACCGATATATCAAAGTTGTCGAAGGAGGATAGAGCCGAGATTCATCGAGTTGTCGATCTTCAGATTCAGCGTGCAGCTTACCGCTTGGCAGGAGTGTTGAACGAAATTTTCAAGGAGTAAATGGGTATGAAAAAGATAGTATTATTGTGTGCAGCACTTCTGGTTGGAACTCTCTCGGCAGGAGCGTGGACGCGAGTAGTCGATAAGGCGGTTTTGGTTGTTGCCTACAAGAATCTCAACCCACAGACTCAGCGCATATTGAAGAGCTATATCGGTGAGGATATTACCAAACCGGCAGGACATTTGGCTTGGCATCGCAAGAATGGCCGTATGCTCGAAAGCGAGGGTTGGCATCGTCTTCATCTCGATAGCAAATTGCAGCCCGCAGCGAAGGACGAAAACGACGCTTTTGTACAGATAGAGAAGGCGTTGGAGATTGTTCGCAATAGCAAACAATACAAGCGCGAAGAGGTGGCGTTGGCTATTCAGATTGTGATGAATCTCGTTACCGATATGCATAATATCGCCAATGTAACTCTCGAAAGTTATCCGATGTCGGCAGCTGATTTTCAGTTCTATACATCGAAAGGTACAGCGGGTGGCCGCAAGGCAAAGACTATTCAATATTCGTGGCGTAACCAGTGGACTTTTCGCTATGGTGGTTTCCATTCAGGCTATACCCACGATATGTATGCCGAAGATATCGATTTGATGTTCGGCGACAAGAAGGCAGAGTTCTCGAAGGGCTCGTTGCGCGATTGGGCGCACGATATCGGCACCTACACCACTGCGGTTTACGAGTTGTTGCAGAAGAATGATAACCACTTCCTCCATGCAACAGTGCAAGCCCACGAGCCGTTACATATGAGCTGCGTGGCCCGTGCGGCGTATCGCTTGGCGGTGCTGCTGAATGAGAATTTGAAATAAGGTGGCGGCAAGTAAGGGCGAGTAAGGGATCCAAATCAACAAAGACCCCAGAATCCCCATAGTCCCCAGAAACCCTAGCACCCCTATAACCCCCAAATAATTCTAAAAAAAAACAGGAAAATGAAAACAAAATTTTTAGCATTTATTGCAGTACTTGTTGCTCTGTGCAGTGTGCAGGGCGCAAAGGCGTGGAGTGGCTTCGGACACGGCTGTATAGCCTATGTTGCGGAGCAGCATCTTACGCCTGAAGCGAAGGAGAAGTGTCGCTACTATCTCCGTCATACACTCCCATACTACGCCTCGTGGATGGATTATTGGCGTGGCTCGCAGCATTTCAAAAAGGTGAATAGCGGACACACTGTTTCCGTTTTGTCGAGTGGAGATGGCTTGAATATGAAATATGGAGCCATGAAACACCTTGTAAACGCCATGAATGAGTTGGGCGATGGCAAGTACAAGAATTTGCCCGACTCGGTTGTTCGTCAGCGACTTATCAATATGATTCACTATGTGGGCGATATGCACTGCCCATGCCATTCGAAGTTCTCGAAGAAATATTTTCCGCAATATAAAGGTAAGAAAACTGCCTATCGTGGTAAGAAGGAGGTTGCATACCATGGTTTTTGGGATGGCTCTCCTGGTCGGTGGCGAAAAGGTTGGGAGATAGAGGATTACGCCAAGAATGTAGACAAGGTATCGAAGAAGCAGGCGACAGCTTGGCAGAGTGGCACTTTTACCGATTGGGGGCGTGATATTGCAAAGGGCGGACACCGAGGTTTTGCCCTCTATCCCGAAGGAAAAGATATCGATAACCTCTCGTCGAAGGAGCGCAAGGCAATACTGGCATTGGCAGACGAGATGGCTATGCAGGGAGCATACCGTTTGGCGCATGTGCTTAATACGATTTTTGCAGATAAGAGTATCGAAACCCGTTAATGAAAAGTGACTATGAAAAGAGTATCTATATTATTGGTGTTTGTTCTCTCCGTTTTTGTTGCAAATGCGTGGTCGCGCAAATGCGATGAGGCGGCAGTAATGGTGGCGAAAGAGCATCTTACGCCAGAGGCAAAGAAGTTGGTTAATAAGTACTTGGGAAAGAGCTATGCGGACGATGTAAAGTATCTCTACGATCTGGAAAAGGAGCAAGCTCCACAACTGAGCAAGAAGGCTCGCCGAGCAGCTGCGGAGGTGCATTATCTTCATCTCGACGGCAACTTCCAGCCAAAGAAGGTAAAGGGCAAGGATGCTTTGAAGAGTTTGGAGGCGGCATTGAAGGTAGTTAGCAACCGCAAATCGCACTCGAAGAGAGAGGTTGCAGTGGCTCTGCGCACGGTGATAAACCTTGTGTTCGATATGCACGATTTGTCGAAAATTCGTATCGATGGCATTAAGCACTCGATGCGTGACTTCAGGTACAGTGTCCCTATGGCAGAGTTCGGAGCGAAGAAGGATCAGTTTAGCAAGGTTAAATGGTCGAAATCGTGGAGCTATTTCGATGGCGGTTACAACTTCTTCTCAGCGAACTATTGGGCCGAAGATTTGCGAATCTATATCGGTGATAAGTATGCCGACTACGCCAAAGGTTCACTCCGTGAGTGGGTATCCGAAAATGGTGCTTTGGCGGCACACTACCTCGAATTGTGCAAGCCTAATCAAGTCGTAGGCTATGTCGATCGCCGATTGATGAGCCCCGTAAATTACGAGATGTATGTCAAGGCGACCTGTCGCTTGGCAGCACTCTTGAACGAGAATCTCAAGTAGGCAAAAGTGGTCGAAACGCAAAAGGCGCGGTGAAATTGAAAATTTCACTGCGCTTTTCTTTTGAACTTAGCAGAATAATCCATACTTTTGTAGTTAATTAGGGACTATGTCCAAAAACCGCTAAAAAATGAAGAGAATTATCCTCTCCGGTGGTGGTACCGGAGGTCACATTTACCCTGCAGTTTCGGTTGCTGAGGCTCTGAAAAAGAGCCTTGGCGATGATGTTGAGATTCTGTTTGTGGGTGCAGAGGGGAAGATGGAGATGACGCTCATCCCAAACCTCGGCTACAATATTAAGGGATTGACAATTGTTGGATTGCAACGCCGCTTCACTTGGAAGAATTTTGCGTTGCCGTACTACTTGTTGCGCAGTCTTAATCAGGCTCGTTCTATTATCAAGGAGTTCAAGCCCGATGTAGTGGCAGGCTTTGGCGGTTATGCCAGCGCGCCAATTGTCTTTGCAGCGCAGCTGATGGGCATTCCTACCATTATTCAGGAGCAAAACTCATACGCAGGTCTTGTGAATAAGATTGTCGGCGGACACGCAAAGAGGGTATGCGTGGCTTATGAGGGAATGGATAGATTCTTCGACAAAGAGAAGATTGTAATGACAGGAAATCCTCTGCGCAGTGCCTTCGGCAAGGGCGATATTGACCGCGAGGCAGCATTTGCGCACTACGGCATGCAGGAGGGGTTGCCAACAATCTTGATTGTGGGAGGCTCGCTCGGAACGCGCACCCTCAACAATATGATGAAGTCGTGGATTGTTACACTTGGCGGGGAGGCTCCCGTTCAGGTTATCTGGCAGACGGGCCGCTTCTACGAGAAGGAGATGCGCGAGTTCTTTGCAAACTACCCAACCAAGAACATCTCCCTTGTACCATTTATTGACCGTATGGATTACGCCTACGAGATTGCGGATGTGGTCGTATCGCGTAGTGGTGCTTGTACCGTGTCGGAGTTGTGCTTAGCGGCCAAACCAACACTCTTTGTTCCGTCGCCGAATGTTGCCGAGGATCATCAGACGAAGAATGCTCGTGCATTGGTGGACAAGGGCGCAGCGATGATGGTGAGCGATGCTGAGGCGGCAGATTGCGGTATTGCTACAGCGTTGAAGATGGTGGCGGATGAGGAGTTGCTGAGGAGTCTATCGGAGAATATTGCAAAACTTGCAACTCCCGATGCTGCGGAGCGTGTGGCAGCGGAGATTCTAAAACAGATTAAGGATTAACGAAGATGAAAGATAGAGTCTACTTTCTCGGTATTGGAGGTATCGGAATGAGTGCGTTGGCGCGCTACTTTCTCCACGAAGGGTGGCAGGTAGCGGGCTATGACCGTACAGCGACAGAACTTACTCGTCGTTTGGAAGCGGAGGGTGCAGCGATACACTACGAAGATGATATAACGCTTATCCCAGAGCCTTTTCTCGATGCGGAGCGCACGGTGGTAATCTATACACCAGCGATTCCTGCCGACCACTCGGAGCAGGCGATGTTCCGCGAGCGAGGCTTCGAGATTAAGAAGCGTTCGCAGGTGCTTGGTTTGCTCTCGCAAGGGAAGTATGTGCAGGCGGTGTCGGGAACTCATGGAAAGACCTCAACCTCGACCTTAACGGCGTGGCTGAACTACGCTGTATCGGGCGAGGGATCTGCTTTCTTGGGCGGTATATCCAAGAATTTCGGCTCGAACTTGGTGTTAGGCGCGGGGGAGAGATTTGTTGTTGAGGCGGATGAGTTTGATCGCTCGTTCTTGCAACTCTATCCCGATGCTGCGGTAGTGACCTCTGCGGATGCTGACCACCTCGACATCTACGGCACACACGAGAAGGTTAAGGAGGCGTTCTCGCAGTTCGTTTCGCAGATTAAGGCAGGTGGTACGCTGATTATCAAAAAGGGTGTGGATATCGCTATACCGAATGATAGAATTGCGGTATACCGCTACTCCTATAATGAGGAGTGCGATTTCTATGCACGCAATATAGAGCTTTTAGAGGGTGGCTACTATCGCTACGATATTGTCACTCCGACAGGCGTTATCGAGGGGTGTGTACTCGGCATTCCGGGATGGGTTAATATCGAAAACTCGGTGGCTGCGGTGGCTCTGCTTTGGGCGGTTGAGCGCAATATTGCGGATGCAGAGTCGCTGCGTAGGGCGTTGCGAGAGTTTTCGGGCGTGAAGCGTCGTTTCGAGTTCTATGTGAATACTCCGCAAGCGGTATATATGGATGACTATGCGCACCATCCACGCGAGTTGTCGGCAACAATCACTTCGGTAAAGCAGATGTTTCCGTCGCGTAGGGTTACAGCGATATTTCAACCGCACCTCTACACTCGCACGCGCGATCTCTACGAGGAGTTTGCCGAGGCTCTAAACGAGGCAGATGAGGTTGTTCTATTGCCGATATATCCTGCACGAGAGTTGCCGATTGAGGGTATCACTACCGAGATTATTGCAAATCTCGTTACTAAGCCTTGCCGAATTGTTGAGCGAGAGGAGTTGGCGCAGACGATTGGAGAGATGGATACCGATGTAGTTGTGTCGTTCGGGGCAGGAAATATAGACGCTTGTTGCAATGAAATTGCAAATGTAGTTGCACAAAAATCGTTCTGATGAGTTCTTTTTGTACGAGAACTTCGGATGTCAAAATGCTCACATAGGTTTACTATGCTGCGCTTTTGCCACCTTGTTTCGCACAAAAATAATCTCATCATTGACGATTTTTAAGAGTGGAAAGTTCTGATGAGCTCTTTTTGTACGAGTGCGTCAGTCGCCAAATTCCTCACATAGGCTTACTATGCTGCGGATTTGTCGCTTAGCATTGCATAAAAATAATCTCATCATTGACGATTTTGAATAAATGGAAAATATAGGAAAAGCTAATGGCTAATGGCCAATAGCTAATAGCTTAAGACCATGTGGCGTAAGATTCTTAGAGTTATAGGAGCGTTGATAGGGTGGGGAGTAGTCTTCGCCTACATCTTCTATGCTTCGAATCTTGCGATGGAGCATCGTAGTCAGCAAAAGGTCTCCGAAGTTGTGATAGTGATGTCGGATAGCACCGAAACCGAGCAGTTTGCCTCGTCGGGGCAAATTTATAGGCAGTTGAAGAGTGCAGGTCTGAAGATGGAGGGTGAGATGGTCGATAGCGTGGATGTTACGACAATAGTGGATCGCATTCTCCGCAATGGTTTTGTGCGCGATGTTGATGCTTATGTCACCTATTCGGGCGAGATGCACATAGATGTTAAGCAGCATCAACCCGTAGTTCGTCTGCTTTGCGGTGGTGTAGATTCATATATTACGGAGGAGGGCGAGATATTTCGTTCGCCGCGTGGTAGCGCATACTACATCTCGATTGTCACTGGTGGATACCGACCAATGTTCTCCTCGACCTACGAGGGTACTATTGCATCGCACTACCTCTCGGCTATTGCAAAGGAGGATGAGCAACTCACGGCTTTGGGCGAGGAGTTTTCGGCGTTGAAAAGGGAACGCGCTAAGTGTCGTGAAGATTTGTCAGGCTTGAAAAAGAGTGAGAGGAGGAGATTCTTAGAGAGCAAAGAGTCGCACGAACAGCGTCTTGTTGGGGTAAAGCAACAGCAACAGGAGTGCAGACAAAAACTTGCGAAAATAGACTCTCGTCGAGAGGCCCTGAATAGGAGCAAGGAGAGAGTTGAGGTGCGTAAAAAAAAGTTGCAAAAAAAGTATGACGATTTTGCGAATCTCATTAACTTTGTAACCAAAGTTGGAGAGGAGTCATTCTGGAGTTCTGAGGTGGTGCAGTTTGTAGCTGATACAATCTCGAATGGCGAAATAACACTGCGTCTTGTACCTCGTAGTGGTAACTTTATTATTGAGTTTGGAACGCTTGAGGAGGCTCAAGCGAAGCTGGACAAGTTGGAAGAGTTCTACGATAATGGACTCTCGCATTTGGGTTGGGATAGGTACAAAACTATTGATGTGAGATATAAAAAACAAGTGATATGCACGGAGTAGATAGTGAGAATAGAGATTATATCATCGGAATTGATATAGGCTCATCGAATGTCGTTATGTCGTTTGGCGTACGCAATGATGAGGGCGTTGTATCAGTTCTTGGTGTTGAGGTTCAATCGATTGAGGATTGTGTCAAGGATGGCGATATAACCAATTATGTCGGTCTTGGCAATGCTATAGCCAAAGCTAAAGCTGCATTGGAGGCGGAGGTAAATCGCAAGATTAACTCGGCGTATGTCGGAGTATCGGGCCGATCTGTCTACTGTGTGCGTTACGAGGACTATGTAACCATCAGTGATAGGGTAGGATATGTGACTGAAAATGAACTCCGAGAGTTGAATGCTCGCATCGAGATGGTTGTTCCTGGGGGTGGCGACGAGATTGTTGAGCGCATTCCGTTGCGATATATTATTGATGACCGTCAGGAGGTAAAGAATCCTATAGGCGCATTCGGAAGTAAGTTGTCGGCAACATATCTCTTTGTCATGGTTGGAAAGCATCAGATCGACCGTGTGAATCGAGCCATGCATCGCGCCGAGATTGCGGTATCGGGTTTGTGCGTGAATCCTACGATATTGCCGCAAGCAATACTCCGTGAGGATGAGAGCGAAGAGGGTGTTGTGGTAGTTGATATCGGAGGCGATTTGACAGATATCTCGATTGTCAAGGAGGGAAAGTTGTGGTACTTCTCCTCATTGCCAATTGGAGCTTCGGCAATTACGAACGATCTCTACGACTTCCTGAGAATACCGAAGCGAGATATTGAGACCGTAAAGCGAAAGTATGGCTCTGCGATTGCTGACGGAATTGAGGCAGATGCTACGGTATCGGTAAAGACTCCAACTAAGGCTAATAAGCAGATTTTGCAACGAAACATTGCAGAGATTGCCGAGGAGCGATTGAAAGATATCGCCCGTTTTGTTGCGCGCGAGTTGAGGGCAGCCAAGTATTCGACAAAGCTACCATGTGGCGTTGTATTGACGGGAGGCTCGGCTTACTTGTCGAATATAGACAAGTTGTTTGCGCGCGAGTTGAATATGGAGGTGAGATTTGCAACGCTCTTCAATGGAATTGATGAAGAGTCGCAGTCGAAGGTGTTGGTAAATGCTCATTCGGTAGCTATGGGCTTGTTGGTCTATGGAGCTAAGCACAATGCTTGCAGTACCACCATACCACTGACACTGCCTACCCCACCAACACAGCCAACACAGCCAACACAGCCAACGCAACCAACGCCGCCTGCGGAGGGTGTAAAGAGCGAGGAGACTATTGGCTTGGGCGAGAAGGATTCAAAGGAGAAGGATTCAAAGGAGAAGGATTCAAAGGAGAAAGATACTCCAACACCACCTATTCACGAGCCAGAGAACACCAAACCTACAAATCCAGAGAAGCTTAACCCTAATAATGAGGCGAAGCCTAAGGAGGAGACTACGAATGGGGGAAATGGAACCACACCAACTGGAAAAGGTGGAAACGAACAGGGCGAAAATGGTGGCAGAGGCAACAAGAAACCTGGTTTTTTTGCTCGTGTGCGTAACTGGGTAGAGGAGAATGTATTCAACGATGATTACATTTAGTCGTTAATGATGAAAAGTAGAAGAAGATGGAAGAACACAGCATATTGAACGATCTTGTGACGATGAAGAGTCAGCCGTCGCGTATTATGGCGATGGGTGTAGGTGGTGCTGGAGGCAACGCCATTGAACACATGTGGCAGATGCAGATTGAGGGGGTTAATCTCGCTGCATGCAACACCGATAAAGATGATTTGGATAAACTGCATATTGCACCCGAGAATCGCATCCTTATGGGCAATGGTCTTGGAGCTGGAAACGATGCAGAAGTGGGAGCTGAGTGTGCAATAAAATCGATCGATAAAGTGCGCGATTTGTTGCGTGCGCGAGGTACTGAGATGCTCTTCTTGACCGCAGGAATGGGTGCAGGAACGGGTACAGGTGCGACACCCGTAATTGCTGAATTGGCACATGAGATGGGAATACTTACTGTGGCGATTGTAACAACACCGCCAACTATTGATGGCCCACGCCGTATCTCGCAGGCTGCTGCAGGTATCGAAAAGTTGCGTAAGTATGTCGATGCGATAATTATATTGAGTAACGATGCCATAAATCAGCTCTATGGCGATTTGCCGCTGGATAAATCATTCGATAGAGCAAACGATGTTTCGGCATTTGCGGCAAAGGGTATTGCGGAGATTATTACTCACAAGTCGAATTTGGTGAATGTCGATTTTGCCGATGTTTGCACCGTTATGCGCGGTAGTGGTAGTGCTGTAATGGGTGTGGCCTCCGAGACGGGTGAAGATCGTGCAGAGAAGGTTGTTGATAAGGTGCTGATATCCCCTCTATTTGGAGATATCTCGATTAGTGGTTCTCGAAATGTGTTGATAAATATCTCGGTGTCGCGTTCCGATGGTCTGTCGTTGAATGAAGCGCACCGTGTGCGTGATCGTGTGCAGCATTATGCCAAGTCGGAGGATGAGAACGGAAAGGAGCACCTTACAAATATCATCTGGGGAATGAGCATCAAACCTAATCTCAATGAGGATGAGATGGAGGTTGTGATTGTGGCGACTGGATTCAATAATGAGGGGCCTGATATAAAGAATCCCGACGATGGTAAAGAGGGTATAGAGGAGAAGAGTGTTCCAGAGGCTGAAGCTGGTACAAAAACAGAAGAGGGGGCAGAGACGCCGAAGATAGATACCCCTTCAGTGCCTAAGTTCCGTCCTGCTCCAGTACCGATTACACGACCTCCTCGTAACTTTGCGGAGATCGAGGAGTGCAAGCGCACCCCTGCCTACATCACCAATGGTATAACGCTTACTACCGCCACCAAGACGCATCAAGTTGGTAGCGTCGAGAGTGAGCAGTCAAATGAGCCTTCGATGCCAGCACTCTTCTAATCGATAACGAACACAGAAAAGGTAAAAGAGAATGAATATTATAGAGTTTGTAAGTTGCCCGTTGGATACGGTTGTGCTGATGGTTATCACGCTACTGTTGCTGCTGATGTCGGGTATGATGTCGGCATCGGAGGTGGCATTCTTCTCACTTTCGCCCGCCGATATACGCTCCATTAAGCAGCGAGGTACGATGGCATCGGAGAGTGCATTGAAACTGCTAAAGAGTAGTGATTCGTTGCTCGCTACGATACTTGTGGTAAATAATCTCGTGAATATTGCCATCGTAATCTGCTCGTCGAAGATTGTGGATACGATGTTTCGATTTGGCAATGCAACAGTAGAATTTCTATTTACTGGCGTATTGGTAACTTTTCTGTTGTTGCTCTTTGGTGAGATTTTGCCAAAGATTGTTGCGCAGACAGCAAATACAAAGATTGCGCTCCTCTTTGCGCAGCCGCTTGTGGTTTTGCGTTGGCTCTTCTATCCATTCTCCTATATCCTTATCAATACGAGTGGACGAGTTGGCAAGATTGCGCCACTCAACAGTGATAATATCTCAATCGAGGAGCTGGCGGATGCCGTAGATATGACCACCGAGCCAGAGAGTGAGGAGCAGAAGATTCTGTCGGGAATCGTGGGCATCGCTTCGCGTGAGGTGGAGGATATTATGCGTCCGCGTATCGACATTAAGGCTGTCGAGCAGACGATGACATTCACGGAGGTGAAGGAGGTTATTATCGAAACAGGACACTCGCGTCTGCCCGTCTACGATGAGGATTTAGATCATATTAAGGGAATTATCTTTGTAAAGGATCTGCTTGAACACATCTCGAAGGGGGATGAGTTCGGATGGCAAAGACTTATACGCGAGCCATATTTTGTGCCGATGCATAAGAAGGTGAATGCTGTGCTTGAGGATTTTCAACGACAGAAGTTCCATATGGCAATTGTTGTGGATGAGTATGGAGCTACGCAGGGACTTATCTCGTTGGAGGATATCTTGGAGGAGGTTGTAGGTGAGATTTCGGACGAGAGCGATGTTGATGAGTCGTTCTATCGCCGACTGAACGAGAATACCTACCTCTTCGAGGGTAAGACGCACATTGTCGATGTGTTGCGTGTTCTCGACCTCGACGACGATCTCTTTGAAGATGTGCAGGGACGCGCCGAAACGGTAGCGGGCTTGATGCTTGAGATAAAGCGCAACTTCCTCAAAAAGGGCGATGAGGTATCGGCTCACGGCGTTCGTTTTATAGTGGATACTATAGAGGGGCATCGCATCGATAAGATCAAGATTATCATAAACAACAGTAATGAGTAGTCGCGTTGTTGTAGAGCGAATCGCTACGGAGGAGTCCTTGATGCAGGCTGCTGCGTCCGAGGATTGTACCTTTGTTGCGCAGTTCGGCTCTGCGACGCGTCGTTGCGAGGCGTTGGCGTGGCGAGCGATAGTTCGTCGCGAACTTGGCGTGGAGACCAGAATATTCTACGACGATTATGGAGCTCCGAGAGTTGATACCCCCAATACATATATAGGCGTATCCCACAGCCGCGAGTTTGTGGCGGTTGCATTCTCCGATAAGCCTTGTGCCGTAGATATTGAGGACGCAAGCCGCGACTTCCGAAAGGTTGCGAGTCGCTATCTTTCGGAACAGGAGATGAGCCTTGCAGAAGAGGGCGACCTCTATGCCGAGATGTGGTGCGCGAAGGAGGCTCTATACAAATATTATCGAAAGGGAAGACTCGATTTCATAAAGCATATCTCCATTGTGAGTCATAACTCGGAAGAGAGCCATTTTACCGCCACCATACTCGATAGTGCGCCAATCGTTGTGCGCATAAAAAGAGAGGACAACCTTGTCGTTGCCCTCATATCTGAATAGCTCTTGGAGTCGCTCCCTTGACTCTATTTTACCAATGATTTGTCCATCGCCTTTATCTTGCGCATTTGCCATATAAAGAGTGTGAATGCGAGGATGATAGAGGCTGTATCTGCTATTGGCATCGAAACCCATACGCCGAAAGCTCCGAGGTGACGAGGCAGAATCCACAAGAGTGGAATCAGGAATAGCAGCTGTCGTGTCAGCGACACGAAGATTGCCAATGGAGCCTTACCTATATATTGGAAGAAACCACCCACAACAATCTGGAAGCCGACCAGTGGGAACATTGTCAAGATTATGCGCATGCCTTGTGCTGCAGCTTTTACCATAAGTTGCTCGTTGCCTCCCTTCGATGAATCAACAAAGGCGCGAGCTATAACATCTGGAATTATCTCGCCAAGAGCGAAACCGAGAGTTGCAATAGTTACACCGCAACCGATAGTCATAAACACCGCCTTGCGGACACGAGCGAAGTTCTTTGCTCCGTAGTTGTAGCCGACAATAGGCTGCATACCCTGATTGAGTCCCTGAATAACCATCACAAAGAGCAATGCAACACGATTGACAATGCCGTAAGCTCCGACATACAAATCGGCTGCACCTTGTTCGCGTGTTACGATATCGTGGATGCCCGAGCCTCCATAGCGCAACATTGCCGTATTTACGAATGCGGCAACCGTTGAGGCGCAGATATTCATCAAAAATGGTGCAAGTCCAATAGAGAGGATATTGCCGACAATCTTCCAATCGAAGTGGAATGCCTCGCGCCTGAATCGCAGGAACGACTTCTTGGAACAGAAGTGTGACAAAGCGATTAGAAAGGCGATAAATTGCGAGATAACCGTTGCGGCAGCCGAGCCTTTAATTCCCCAACCAAACTTGAAGATAAATAGCGGATTCAGCACGAGATTCACCGCTACGGAGGTTAGCATTATCGCCATCGATTTGCGCGGATTGCCCGATGCACGAATCATATCGTTCATACCGAGGTAGAGGTGCTGCGTGACATTTCCGAGCAGAATAATCTGCATAAACTGTCGGGCATACTCCAATGTTTCTGCCGAGGCGCGACCTCCGCTAAAGAGCATTAAAATCTCATCCAAGAAGGTGAGCATCAATGCCATAATGGTAAAACCGATTATGATATTGAGAATTACGGCATTGCAGAGTGTCTTTTCAGCAGCAAACTTATTGCCTTCGCCTAATCGTAACGATATTCGCGCACCTGCACCGATTCCCACCATCGCTCCGAAAGCCGAGCCTATGTTCATTATGGGCATCGTGATAGCCATACCCGCAATGGCAGCTCCTCCGACACCGTGTCCCACGAAGGCACTATCAATAAGATGGTACAACGACGACGATGCCATTGCAATAATCGCTGGCGTAGCGTAATTGAATAGCAACTTGCCGATGTTGTCGGTACCGAGTGAGAGTGTAGAAGATCTACTCATAGCGACTGCAAAGATATAAAATCTATCTCTATCTTGAATTTATATATCGTAAATTTAATTAAATTTGCATGGAAAAACCGAAATTTTCGATATGAAAAAGGTCGTTATTGCTGTCGATTCATTCAAAGGTTCACTCTCCTCGCGCGAGGTGGCAGATGCCTTTGAGGTTGGATTTCGCTCTATCCACTCCGATTGCGAGATAGTCAAGGTAGGCATTGCCGATGGTGGTGAAGGTACAGTCGAGGCTTTGGTTGTGGCTCTGAATGGCGAGTATGTCGAGGTGGAGGTTTGTGATCCGTTGCATCGTCCGATTACTGCCCGCTACGGAGTTGTTGATGGTGGGCGAACTGCCGTTATCGAGATGGCAAAGGCGAGTGGTCTGCCACTGCTCACTGCGGAGGAGCGCAACCCACTGCTCACCTCCACATTCGGTACGGGCGAGATGGTTGCAGATGCTCTGCATCGTGGTTGTCGCCGCTTTCTGATGGGGATTGGCGGAAGTGCAACAAACGACGCAGGAACGGGAATGTTGCGTGCTTTGGGCTTTCGTTTTCTTGATAGCAAGGGCGCAGAGTTGATTGGTGGTGGCGAGATTCTTGGCGATATCGCCTCTGTAGATGATAGTGCGGTGTGTGCAGAGTTGCGCGAGTGCGAATTTATTGTGGCGTGTGATGTTACAAACCCTCTATTCGGTAGGCGTGGAGCTGCCTATGTCTTTGCTCCACAAAAGGGTGCAGACGAGATTATGGTCGAGCAGCTGGATCGCGGATTGCAAAATTTTGCGCGTGTGGTTGCAGCATATAACGGCTCCAACATAGCAAATATGGAGGGCGCAGGTGCTGCGGGAGGTCTTGGAGGTGGCGCAGTGGCTCTGCTCGGTGCGCGATTGGAGCGCGGTGTGGAGATGGTACTCGATGCGATGCATTTCGATAGTATGCTCGCAGGAGCTGACCTTGTTGTCACTGGCGAGGGGCGTTTAGATCGCCAAACTGTGATGGGTAAAGCTCCGAGTGGAGTTTTGGCGGCAGCTGCGAAACGAGGAGTGCCGACTATTGCAATAGGAGGAGGCCTGGAGTGGTGCGATGAGTTGCGCAGTAGCGGATTTCGTTCGATACACATAGTCACTCCCGAAGGTATGCCTCTCGACGAGGCGATGCTCCCCGAAGTTGCCCGCGAGAATATTCGCCGTGTGGCGATGCAAATCGCTGAAGATATATAGTAAAGAGGGCGTGTCTATCAAACAGATACGCCCTCTTTCAACCTTTATCGTAGACTATTTCTCAGCCTTGCGGTTACGCTTCTTATTGCGCTTGAAGATTGGATTCTTCTCGGTCTCAGGCTCAATGCTTGTATCGACACCGCCACCCAATGCGCGGTAGAGGTTTATAACTCCCTGAATACCCTCAAAGCGATCCGAAACCTGCAACAGACGAGCCGAAAGCAGTGACTGCTGTGCAGTCAAAACCTCCAAGTAGGTTGCCTCCGAATGGCTCATCAGCTGGCGAGTGCTATATACTGCATTCTCCAGATTCTCAATCTGGCGGATACGCAAGTCGGTCTTGCTACGAGCCGAACGGCACTGAGCTAATGCGGTATTAACCTCGCTACCAGCCTCCAATAGTGTGTGTTCGAAGTTTATCACCGCCTCGCGCTGTTGCGATTGCGCTATCTTGTAGTTAGCACGGTTTCTACCTGCGTTGAAAATTGGCTGTACCAATTTTGCTAAGAACGAAAACGCCCAAGCAGCAGGAGAACCTTTGAATGCTGCGTCGCCAGAGATTGTGAGCGATGGATAGAGAGCCGCATGTGCGATATTGGTGTTGTAGAACGCCATCTTCAAGTTGTACTCTGCCTGCTGAACATCAGGGCGACGAGAGAGCAACTGAGCAGGAACTCCTATAAACAGCTCTCCCTTATAGTCTACGCCATTCAACTCGCCACGAGGGAACTCCTGTGGAGTGACTCCGAGTAGAAGCGCAAAGGCGTTCTGTGCCTGCACCAACTTGTACTCCAAATCGTGAAGCGATGCATCAATTGAGCAGCTGTTTGCTTCGGTCTGCGAAATGGATGCGGCATTGGTCATACCAGCCTCCTTCATCGCCTTCATTGTGCGAACATTCTCCTTCCACGAAGCTGAAGTCGAACGCGATATGCGAAGTTGTGCGTCGAGCATCAACAGCGTGTAGTAGTTGTTTGCAATAGCGGCAATGAGTGCAGTTTGTACGCTTCGGCGATAGAGTTTGTTGTACTCCAAGCTCGCCTCAGCGCGGCGTTTAGCGTTGATATTTCGCGCCATAATGTCAATCTCCCAGCTCGCCTTTATAGGCAAGGTGTAGGCGAATGACGAATGTGTACCTGCGCCAATCTGTGGCTCAAAACCAAACGAAGGGATAAATGCCAACCTCGCAGTTTGCAACGCCAACTCTGCCTGCGATACTCTCTCGGCAGCGAGGCGCATATCAATATTGTCCTTCAATCCCTGCTCGATGTAGTCGCGCAAGTGCTTGTCGACAAAGAAGTCGCGCCACGAAATATCGGCCATAGTAGTCGTATCCTGCTTCTCGATATTACCGTACAACTTGTCGGTCGAAATCTCCTCTGGGCGAGAGTATTTTTTGTAGATGGAGCAGCTTGTGAACAGCGTCGCAATGCTCAATATCAAAAGAATCTTTTTCATTACTCTTTCTCCTCGATTTGTTTTTCAGATTCAACAACCTTAATTGGCTTAACCTTCTCCTGCAACCACTGGAAGATGGTAAACAGAACAGGCAATACGAACAAGAGAGCCAATGTTCCGACAACCATACCTCCAACAACGCCAGTACCGATAGTGGTGTTTCCGTTAGCACCTACACCCGTCGAGAACATCAACGGAATCATACCGATAACCATTGTCAATACGGTCATCAAGATAGGGCGGAAACGCTCGCGTGTTGCGACATAGGTTGCGCGAGCAATGCTCATACCCTTCGCGCGGTTCTCGCCTGCAAACTCGGTAATCAGGATGGCTGTCTTGGACAACAATCCGATGAGCATAATAAGACCTGTCTGCAAGTAGATATTGTTCTCTACGCCCATCATCTTTGCAAAGAGGAACGAGCCCATCAATCCGAACGGAACGGAGAGGATTACCGCCAATGGCACAAGGAAGCTCTCGTAAAGTCCAGACAGAATGAGATAGATAAGCACAATACAAATCACAAAGATAATTACTGTGTTACTTGTACTCTCTGCCTCCTCACGAGCGATACCAGAGAAGTCGTAGCCGTAACCTACAGGCAGATACTCTTTTGCAACCTCCTGCACCGCCTTGATAGCATCTCCCGACGAATAGCCCTCCTCCGAGCGACCATTTACGCTGATGGCAGGGAACATATTGAAGCGTGAGAGGTTCTCTGGCGCGTAAATCTTCTCAAGCGTTACGAATTGGCTGATTGGAGCCATCTCGTCGCCAATGCGGATGAAGATGTTGTTCATGGTCTGCTTATCGACACGATATTTAGGATGGGCCTGAATACGCACCTGATACAACTTTGTGAATCGGTTGAATCGGGTAGACATCGTACCTCCATAGTAACCGTTCAATACGCTCAACACCTCTTTAGTCGATGTTCCGGCACGCTTACACTTAACGGCATCAACATCAATTTGATACTGAGGGAAACTTGGGTTGAATGAGGTGTAGGCTGCGCTAATCTCAGGACGCTCCTTGAGTGCTTCGATGAACTTGAAGGTTACATCTGCCAACTCCTCAATATTACCACCCTTCCTATCCTGCACATAGAGGTTGAATCCTCCCGCAGCACCAAAGCCCGGAATCATTGCAGGGGTTGTTGTAAAGATTTTTGCATCGTTGAACTCTTCGGCATACTCCTTTACGCGCTGCTGTACAGCTGATACGCTATGCTCCTTGCCAGGACGCTCGTCCCAGTGCTTAAGACGGAGCAAGAAGCTACCCTGCGACGAGCCTGTACCTCCTGCTTGCGAGAAACCAGCCATCTTACTTACGGCGTGAGTTTCGTCGATATACTGAATCATATCGGTGTAGAAGCGATCAACTACGCGCTTAGTCTGCGAAAGTGATGTTCCCGGAGGACACGATACATCGACACGCAATGTTCCGAGATCCTCACGAGGTACAAGACCTGTCTTTGTAGTCTTCATAAAGAATACCAACAAACCGCAAGCCGCAATGAGCAGAATAATACTCAACCAACGATGACGAAGGAAGAAGGTTACACCGCGAAGATATTTCCTTGTTACGGTAGAGAATGCGCTATCGAGTGCGATACCCATTCTTCTGCCAAATGACATCTTTACTGGTTTTCCGTGTATATCCTTCGGTTTGAGCAACATTGCACACAACGCAGGCGAGAGTGTCAAGGCATTTACTGCCGAGATACCCACCGCTACCGCCATTGTAAGACCGAACTGTGTGTAGAAGATTCCCGAAGTGCCGCCCATGAATGACACTGGAATAAACACCGCCATAAACACGAGTGTACACGAGATAATAGCCACGGAGATACCATCCATTGCATCCACTGTCGCCTTGTATACCGACTTGTATCCCAAATCGAGTTTTGAGTGAACAGCCTCCACTACGATAATTGCATCATCCACCACAACACCAATCGAAAGCACCAATGCAAAGAGGGTGAGGAGGTTGATACTAAAGTCAAAGAGGAAGAGGAACAAGAATGTTCCGATAATCGACACGATGGTACCGATAAGCGGAATCATTGTTGAACGGAAATCGCGCAAGAAGAGGAACACCACAAGCGTTACCAAGACGATAGCCTCCAACAGCGTACGAATTACATTGTAGATAGATGCAAAGAGGAAGTCGTTGGTACTCTCCAGCGTTACCATATCCAAATCGACAGGGAAATCCTCGCGAGCCGCCTCAAGGAATGCATCAATCTTCTTGATTACCTCGGTAGCGTTTGAATCAGGTGTCTGGTAGATTACGAACTCTGTTCCTGGTGCGCCATCAATCTCACACATATATTGGTAGGATTGTGTTCCCAACTCAATCTCGGCAACATCTTTCAATCGCAACACCTCGCCATTTGGCAACGCGCGGACTACGATATTCTCAAACTGTTCGGTCTTTTCCAAGCGACCTTTGTAGCGCATTGCATACTGGAAAGTCTGATCGGAGTTCTCTCCGAACGAACCCGTTGCAGCCTCAATATTCTGCTCACCGAGTACCGCAGAGATGTCGGATGGCACCAACTTGTACTGCGCCATCACATCGGGCTTGAGCCAGATACGCATCGAGTAGTCGGAACCACGCACCTCGATATCACCCACACCTGGAATACGCGAGATTGCAGGCACGAGGTTAATCTTGATGTAGTTCACAATGAAGGTACGGTTGTATGAGCCATTCGGGCTATATAGTGCCACTCGCTCCAAGACACTCGTCTGACGCTTCTTTACAGTAATACCCGCCTCGACAACCTCCGAAGGGAGCTGTCGTGTTGCGCGTGATACACAGTTCTGCACATTCACCGCAGCCATGTCGGGATTGATGCCCTGCTTGAAGTATATGGTAATGGAGCCACTACCGTTGTTTGTTGCAGAGGATGACATATAGGTCATATTCTCCACTCCATTGATAGCCTCCTCAAGAGGTACGAGCGCACTCTTCTGCACAGTCTCGGCACTCGCTCCTGGGTATGACACCGACACGAAGATGGTCGGAGGGGCAATACTTGGATATCGCTCAATCGGAAGTACCGCCAAACCGATAAGTCCGCCGATTATGATAACAATCGAGATTACGGACGAAAGTATCGGACGATCAATAAATGTTTTAATATTCATTGCAAGTCTCTTCTATTGGGTGAAACTCCTACTTTTTCTTCTTCTTACTGCCGGAAATAATCTCCTTGATCTTGATAGGAGTGTCGTCACGCAACAGACCGATACCCTCAACTACGATTGTATCGCCCTCGATCAAACCCGACTCAACGATATACTCCTTACCATTGCTGATCTCGAATACGCCGATAATCTTCGCCTTTGCTACACCATTCTCGATTTTGTAGGCGTAAACCTTATCCTGCACCTCGAATGTTGCGTGTTGCGGAATGACTACGCAACCCTCCTGACGGTGAGGAAGGATGACTGTACCCGAACCTCCTGAGAGCAACAGACGCTTTCTGTTAGGGAATTTCGCACGCAAAGTAACCGAACCAGTTGTAGGGTCGATAATACCCGAAATCGCCTCAATGCGTCCCTTCTCCGAGTAGATTGTGCCATCGCTGAGTTGCAACTCAACAGGTGGCAACTCCTGCAATGCGTTTTCAAGAGCTCCGTGCTGACGCTTGAGTGACAGCACCTGACTCTCACTCATCGAGAAGTATACATACATCTCCGAGTTATCCGAAACGGATGTCATTGGAGTTGCGTCCGACGGGCTGACGAGTGTACCAACACGGAATGGAAGTGTTCCAACAACGCCATCCACTGGACTCTTCACAAGTGTGTACGAAAGGTTGTTGCTTGCGGTAAGCTCGTTTGCGCGAGCCTGTGCCAACTGAGCCTTTGCACTTGCCAAAGTTGTGCGAGCCATACGGAGGTCGAAGTCCGAGATGATATTCTGCTCGAACAACTTCTCCTTACTTGTAGCCGACAATTCAGCCGCATCAACTTGCGCCTTTGCTACATCAACATTTGCCTCAGCGGTTGCAAGAGCAGCCTGGTAAGGCACTTGGTCAATGATGAAGAGTGTCTGTCCCTGACGAACAATCGAACCCTCCTTTACCTTGATGTCGGTGATGTAGCCCTGAACTTTCGGGCGGATGTCGACATCCTGCTTACCTCGGATTGTTGCCGAGTAGGTTGAACTGAGCTTTCGCGTTGCGGTGTGAAGAATCATCGCATTGTACTCGCGAGTGTGCTTTGTGCGGGTGGTTTTCTCCTGACAGCCCGTAAAGAGGCTTGTCGCAATGAAGCACGCCATCAAACCGAATAGTAGTTTTTTTGTCATACTTGATATGTTTTTGAGTTTTTTTTGTGACAACTTGGTAAAAAGCCACGCAAAGTTACAAAAAATGGGGCATAAAACAAATAGGGACAATATAATTGCCCCTATAATTGCCTTTTCCAGAGTAGAACTTTCTTGCTACTTCAATTCGTCGTAAAGTAGGGCGATGGCGTATGCAGTAGCTCGCGAAATTATCTGCGAACGGTCTGTCCCACAATTCTTTAGTACGGCATAACACTTGTCGGGCGTTGCAACACCAATCCACACTGTACCTACGGGCTTTTCGGCAGAGCCTCCAGTTGGCCCAGCTATTCCAGTGGTTGAAATGGCAAAATTTGCCCCTGAAATGACTTTTGCCCCCTGAGCCATGGCTTTTGCAACCTGCTCTGACACTGCGCCGAATTGCGTGATATCAGACATTTTTACCCCCAAAACATTACTTTTGGATTCGTTGCTATACGATACTACTCCGCAGAGGAAATATGTCGATGCTCCCGCTTGCGCTGTAAACTTCGAGGCTATAGCGCCTCCCGTGCAACTCTCTGCTACGGCAAGAGTCTCGCCACGCTCGATGAGAATATTATGCACCAACTCCTCGACTGAAGCCCCCTCGAAACCTGCTATGTTATCGGGGATAATCGAGCGCAACTGCTCGAATTTTTCGTCAATCTCTCTGCGTACCTCCTTGCCCTCAACTTCGTATGCCGAAAGACGCAATCGAACGACATTCGGAGCTGGAAGATAGGCGAGGTGAATATAGTCGGGCAGAGCATCCTCCCACGCGGCAATTCGCTCTGCTAAAATAGACTCGGCTATGCCGAATGTAATCATTGTGCGATGTACGATTTCGCGCAAGTCGAAACGCTTTTTCAGTCGAGGTATAACCTCCTCGTCTATAAGGTGTTGCATCTCGAATGGTACTCCTGGCAGAGATACAACTACGCGCCCCTCACGCTCAAACCACATACCCGGAGCCGTGCCGTGTGCATTGTGTAGTACGGTGCAACATTCAGGCACCATCGCTTGCCCTCGGTTGAGGTCGTTGAAGGCGATATTGCGTGCTGCGAGTAGCGAACGAATATGCTCTGCCTCGCGTTCGTCGAAACGGAGTGTAGAGCCGAAATATTCACACAAGGTGTGCTTCGTTATATCATCTTTTGTAGGGCCAAGACCTCCCGTGATTATCACCACATCGCTCTCGGCAAGTGCGCGGTCAAGGGTATCTACTATCTGCGAGCGATTGTCGCCTATCGAGGTGCGTTCGCCAACCACTATGCCGTGACTATTTAGCGCGCGGGAGATGTAGCGCGAGTTGGTGTCGAGAATCTGACCTATCAGTATCTCGTCACCTATGGTTATGATTGTTGCTCTCATTTTTTATTGATTGTCGGTGTTGTTCTCCGTCGCGGATGTTGCAGATTCGTCGGTTGTTGTACTCTCGTCGGTCGCAGCACTCTCTTCGGGTGTAATCAGTGACTTGCAAAGGTTACCAGCAAAGCCTAATCCGTTGTATACAAAGCCTGTATATACCTGTACTAATGTAGCCCCTGCATCCATCATTCGCTTGACATCCTCGCCCGTCATCAAGCCTCCTACACCAATAATAGGGTAGGTTCCGTGGCATCGCTCGTGGACACGGCGCACAACCTCTATCGAACGCTCTGTCAAAGGTGTACCACTAACTGCCCCGATACCGTTACGACGCAACTCCTCCTGTGGCGTTTGCAAGTCGTGAGGTTTGGTGGTTGCGTTGGTGGCGATAATACCATCAAGAGGTGTATCCACCATGATATCGGTCATCAAGTCAATCTCCTCGTTGGTCAAGTCGGGCGAAATTTTCAACAATATCGGGCGATACTGATTCTGTCCGCGACGGAAGTCGAAGAGTGGCTCCAAAATATTCATTATACTCTCGCGAGTGCGAGGGACATACTGTTTGTGCGTGGTGTTGTAGCTTACATTTACCGTAAAGTAGTCAATGTATTGGTAGAGGTTGCGGAAAACTCGCAAGTAGTCCATCGGAGCCTCTTCTGGCGGAGTTACCGTGTTTTTTCCGATGTTACAGCCCAGAACAATGCCTTGATGCTCCTTACGAACACTCTCCAAGACGGCCTCCAAACCCTTTGAAGCAAGACCAATGCGGTTCAAAATTGCGGTATCTTCGGGGAGAGCAAAGACGCGAGGTTTAGGGTTGCCTTGTTGAGGTCGTGGAGTTACCGTTCCAATCTCTATAAATCCAAATCCGAGCGCAGAGAGTGGGCGGTATATCTCGCCATTGCGGTCAAAGCCTGCCGCCATACCTATCGGATTGCGGAAGTGTATGCCAAAGACCTCTCGCTCCAATGCTGTATTCTCGGTAGCGTAAATCTTATTCAAAAACCACTTTGCAGTGGGAATCTTATCGACTATTTGGAGCATAATAACGGCAAGCGAGTGCGCTCGCTCGGCTCCAAAAAGATGAGATATGAGATGTAGAATTTTACGCATAGCGGTGCAAAGGTAGTAAAAAATTGAGAATTGAGAATTAAAAATTGAGAATTAAGGATATAGGTCGATGATTTTAGCTCTCTTAAAAGTACTCCTCACGGAGTTGATAATTGTTGCGAAGCGACTCGAATAGCGCAGGTTCGCGGCGAAGTCTATTGCTCTCGGTGGTGAGATTGCAATAATCTCCGATTGTGGCGCACATCTCCTCCCACGAAATTACTTTTGGAGCTATTGTCGCCACCTCCGATGGTCGCCAATCGGTAAGAGGGAGATTGAAGTGTCGCGCTAACGCTTGCACCGCCAATGCTGTGGCATTCGCCTTGCCTTGTGCCGAGTAGCCGGCGATATGGGGCGTTGCAACAAGCGATTTTGCGAGGTGCGCAGAGCTTATATTTGGCTCGTTCTCCCACACATCTGTCAGCAGCGTTAGGTCGCTACTTATCGCAGACTGTGTATCGACACACTCCCCGCGTGAGGCGTTTATAAGAGCTGCGCCCGAACGCATCAGGGCGATATTTTGCTCGTTTATAAGGTGTCGAGTTGATGGGTTGAGTGGTGTGTGCAGAGTCACAATATCTGCCTTTTGCAACACCTCCTCAAGCGATACGAAGCCGAGGTGTTCGTGCTCCTCCCGAGGAGGATCGCAGCAGATTACACGAAATCCCCAATGCTCGGCATACTCCTTGACAACTTTTCCTACATTTCCCACGCCAACAACTCCGAGTGTGCGCTCATTCGGGCTAAAACCTTCGCTCTTGGCGAGTAGTGCCAACGCTGCCGATACCCATTGTAGTACGGCTCTTGCGTTGCAGCCAGCCGAGGTTGCAACTCTGATATTATGGCTCTCACAGTACTCTGTGTCGATGTGGTCGAATCCGATAGTGGCGGTGGCGATAAACTGCACTCGAGAGCCGTCTAAAAGGGCTGCGTTGCATTTGGTGCGGGTACGAATAATGAGTGCGTCGGCATCCCTTACAATATCTCTTGTAAAGTCGTTGCCATCAATATATTCCACCTCGGCAAATGGCTCTAAAATGCCCTGCAAGAAAGGAATTGCTCTGTCCGCCAAAATTTTCATATTAACCCATCCTATAATTAAATTCTTACAAATTTAGCACAAATATAGCAGGTTTAATGCTCGGTTGTTCGATTTTTTGCAATAAATTTTATAAATTTGCACCTTACAATATATATGTAACGGCAAAAATCCGAAGGCAATGAAGAATAACTTTCTGAAAAATATCCTCGGTGGAGAGGTGGTAGGCGATGGCGGTTACTACTTTGGCGATAAAACTTCGCCGAAGGATGCAGATGTGGTTATAGTGTCGGCTCCTTGGAGCGTAACCTCAGATTTTGGTCGTGGTGCGACCTATACCCCCGATGCCGTGATAGATGCTTCGGCAGAGAGTGGACTCTACGATGCCAATTCGGGAATCTCGGCAGAGGGGCGTGTTGCAACTGTAGAGATAGATTACAATATTCAGGAGAGTTCCGAACATCTCGGACGCGAGGCGGAGAGAATTGCCCATCACGCAGTTGGCACTATTGGTGCGGTTGGCGAGTACGCAGCGCGCAAGATTGCTCATATAAATGAGGGCTTTGCCGATATGCATACCAACATTTACAAGCAGGTGAAATATTGGGCAGAGCAGGGCAAGAAGGTTGCCATTATGGGTGGCGACCACTCGGTTACATTTGGAGCAGTGAAGGCTTTGGCAGAGTCTCATCAGGGGGTGGGACTACTATTCATAGATGCTCACGCCGATTTTTCGTGCGAGGACGAGGTGTGCAACTATTCGCATCGCTCGATAGCCCGAAATATTGTAGAGGAGATTCCAACAGTGGAGCGACTCGTGGAGGTCGGAGTACGCGATATAAGCAGAGCAGAGTCGGAGGAGCTGAGCGCGAACGACAGAGTTGAATTGTTCCTTGCCGAAAGGTTGGCTGCAAAGAGATTTGAGGGCAAGAGTTGGGGCGATTTGTGCAGAGAGATAGTGTCGAAACTCCCTCAGAAGGTCTATATCTCGTTGGATATTGATGCGCTCAAGATTGAGTTTTGCAACAACACGAATGCGCCCGTTCCAGGCGGTATGACCTTCGATGAGGTTACATATTTGATAAATAGTGTTGTTGAGTCGGGACGCGAGATAGTAGGATTCGATATTGTGGAGGTTGTCTCTAAAATAGATGATAAGATGGATGCAATTGTAGCGGCACGATTGCTCGCCAAGATGTGTGTGGCATCAATTCGCGGCTGCAATGAAAAGTAGTAGAAAGAGTAAGGGAATAGGAATGAAAACAAGGAGAGTTATATCAACGGTTATAGTAGTGTTGCTTTTTGGCGCGATGTTCGTGTCGTGCAAAAAAGGAAAGAACAGCTTGGCAACCACTGCCGATACATTGTCGTATATTATTGGTCTGAATGTGGGAGAGTCGCTTATGGAGATGGATTCGACGCTCAATGTCAATGCTGTGTGCGAGGCTATTCGCGATGTCTATAACGGCAAGCAGAGGATGACAATGGAGGAGGCTCGCAACTACTACCTTGCTGAAAAGACCTACTTTGTACACGAAAAGGCCAAAGCGCATCAGGAGCGTTACCTCACCGATTTGAGTAAGCGAGATCGTAAGTATGTTCGCACTCGCAGCGGTGTGACATATAAGATTCTGCGACTTGGCGATCAGAGTCATGTCGGATCAATGTCATCACGCGATACGGTAAAGATCGTCTACACGCTTACAGACGAGGAGGGTAGAGTGATTGTCGAGGCGGATACACTGCGCGACTCCTATCGTAATTTGTTGAAGGGGTTGCAGGAGGTTGTGAAGATGGCGGGCGAAGGAGCGCATTTCAATGCGTGGTTGCCATCAAAGACTGCATACGATGTAGAGGGAAATAAGGAGTTGGGAATTGGTGCAAATGTGCTGCTCAACTACGATGTTGAGATACTCGACATAAAATATAATCGATAGTATTGTACTATAAATCATAAATTTTCGTTATCTTTGCACGATTTTGCAAACAAAACACTAAAAAATATTAATACAAAGTTATGAAAAAGACATTTTTGGCAATCGTAGCACTCGCTTGTGCTGCATTGGTATGCTCTTGCGGTGACGCTAAGGGCGTGAAGGCTGTAAAGGGTGATACAGCTAAGTTGGATTCGTTGTCTTACTGCCTTGGTGCAAACATCGGTGGTGGTATCAAGCAGCAGCTTGGTGATATCCCATTCAACATTGAGGTTGTAAAGGAGGGTATGCAGGCAGGTCTTACTGGCAAGTCGAAGCAGAAGCACGATGAGTCGATTGACCTTCTTCGTAAGTTCTTCTCGCAGACACTTGGCGAGCGTCGTGCTGCTCACCAGCAGGCTATTCAGGCAGATTCGACCGCTGTATTCAATGTATTCGAGACTGCTGAGGAGTGCGATGAGTTGTCGTATGCGTTCGGTAACGACATCGGTAACAATGTTCTCAAGAGCAACATCGCTGTACAGTACTACTGGATGCTCAAGGGTTTCCAGGATGCGTATGAGGAGAGCACCGAGATTTCGCAGGATAACATCATGAGCTTCTTGCAGCACTACTTTATGGTAACTCGACCAGCAGAGGCAGCAGAGCGTTCTGCAAAGTGGTTGGAGAAGAAGGAGAAGGGTTTCGGCGTGAAGAAGACCGAGAGTGGCTTGCTCTACAAGGTCGTTAAGGCTGGCGATATGGAGAAGGCAGCAAAGAGCGACGAGGATGTAGTAAAGGTTCACTATGTTGGTAAGTTGCAGGATGGTACCGTATTCGATGCTTCGCGTTTCGAGGATCGTTCGAAGGAGCAGCAGGAGATGATGCGTTTGCAGCAGCCAAGTCTCTTCGACGAGAAGGGTAACCTCCTTGAGGATGACGAGCCAATTGAGTTCCCACTCAACCGCGTTATCAAGGGTTGGACTGAGGGTATGAAGCTTGTTGGCCCTGGTGGCAAGATTAAGTTGTATATCCCTGCTGATATGGCTTATGGTCGTCGTGGTGCAGGTCAGTTGATTGGCCCTAACGAGGCTTTGGAGTTCGAGGTTGAGTTGATCGAGGTTACTCCAGCAGCTGTTGAGGAGCCTGCACAGGCTGAGGCTCCAGCAGAGGAGGCAGCTCCAGCAGCAGAGGCAGCACCTGCAAAATAGTTGATTGACAATTGAAGTATGGGGTGAAGAGTGAAAACTTTTCACCCTTTTTATTTGGTTGCACTGCCACAATTTATCGCACTTGAATTGCTGATTTTCAATTTTGATTGTTATCTTTGCACTATGATACGCTACTACGAAAATATTGATATCTCGGAGCGTAATTCGTTCCATGTGCGACAAGTGGCAAAACGACTTGTCGAGTTTGACCGTGCCGAGGAGTTGCCAGAGTTGTTCGAGCGATATGGCTCGGAGAGTTGGTATGTGTTGAGTGGAGGAAATAATATCCTCTTTACGAAGGATGTTGAGCAGCTGCTTATTACCCCTTGCGACGATCGCATAGAGGTTATCTCGGAGAGTGAAACCGCAGTCCGAGTGAAGGTGGGTGCGGGAGTCGAGTGGGATGACCTTGTGGCGTGGAGCGTGGAGCGCGAACTATGGGGTATCGAGAATCTCTCGCTTATTCCGGGTAAGGCTGGAGCTGCTCCCGTGCAGAATATTGGTGCGTATGGCGTCGAGGCAAAAGATACCATCCGTGCGGTGGAGATGTATTTTGTCGAGGGTGGAAACTTTGTGACGCTTGCCGCCGAGCATTGTGGCTTTGGCTATCGTGAGAGTGTGTTCAAACACTCGTTGAAGGGGCGTGTGATTATTACAGCTATCGAAATAGAGCTTTCTAAGACTCCGAATCCGCGACTTGGCTACGGCGATGTTGTGCGCGAGGTCGAGGCGCGCGGAGGGGCTACGCTTGCGAATATCCGCGATGCAATATGCTCGATTCGTCGCTCGAAGTTGCCTGATACGGCGGTGTTGGGTAATGCGGGTAGCTTCTTCAAAAACCCCGTTGTGGAGAGTGAGGTGGCAGAGAGATTGCTTGCGAAGTATCCCGATATGCCTCACTACCCAGCACAGGAGGAGGGCAAGGTAAAACTCGCTGCTGGCTGGCTTATAGATAAGGCTGGTATGAAGGGGGCGAAAAAGGGCAATGTTGCCGTTCACGAGCGTCAGGCGTTGGTTTTGGTAAATCTTGGCGGAGCTACGGGAAGTGAGGTTATAGAGTTCGCTTACGAGGTGGTGGCGACCGTCAAAGAGAGGTTCGCAATAGAGATTTCACCTGAGGTAAATATTCTTTAGACGAGAGACGAACTGACGCACGAAGCTAAAGGAGAGGCTACTTGCAGACTATCCCTTGCAAGAAGGAGGAAAAGCCCACGAAGTGGGATTAAAGAGGAGAGCAAATTATAAACTAAAAAAGCTAATGGCTAATGGCCAATAGCTAATAGCCAAAAAAGTTATGCAGACTGAAGCACTATTAAAGGCATTTGAGAGATATGTTGAGCGACATGAGCTCTTCTCGCACGAGGATAAGATTCTTCTTACCGTGTCGGGAGGAGTCGATTCGATGGTTATGCTCTCCATATTTGTCCGTTTAGGCTATAATGTGGGGGTTGCCCACTGCAACTTTGGTTTGCGCGGAGAGGAGAGCGATGGCGACACCGAAATGGTGTTGCAGGAGTGTGAAAAGCTCGGCATCGTGTGTCATAGCAAGCGTTTCGATACTGAGGCGGAGATGGCTCGCACGGGCGATTCGATGGAGATGGCGGCGCGTCGTCTGCGATACGGGTGGTTTAACGAGTTGTGCCACACAGAGGGTTATGCCGTAATCGCTGTTGCGCACCACGCAAACGACTCGATTGAAACATTCTTCATAAATCTGTTGCGTGGTACGGGCTTGCGCGGTCTTACGGGTATCAATCGCCAATATGGTCGTGTTGTGCGACCTCTTCTCTATGCGACTCGAAAGGATATCTTGGAGTACGCCGTGCAGAATAAGATTCCGTATCGCGAGGACTCCTCTAACCGTTCGACAAAGTACCTGCGCAATAAGATTCGTTTAGGATTGTTGCCGTTGTTACGCGAGATAAACCCTAAATTCACGCCTTTGATGCGAGGAAATCTCTACCGCTTGAACAATGCACAGCTCTTTATCGATGCCGCGATAGACCGAATACGACAAGAGGCGGTGCGAAGTGAGAATGGTATTGACACTATCGAGGTTGCTGCAATCGACAAGATATATCCGTTGGAGTTCGTCATCTATGAGATTCTCAACTCGACATACGGCTTCAAGGGCGATGTTGTCGAGGAGCTATGTGGAGCTTTGAAACGCGGAGTTACAGATCGTCGATTCTACTCGCGCGACTATGTTGCGTACCTCGACAGAGGCGATATTATGGTCGCCCGCATTGAGGAGGAGGACGACTGCGAGGTGGTCGTTGAGATGGATGATATGCGTAGTTACTGCGGTAACTCGGTACTATACTATGAGCATACCGATATTGACAATGTGAACGAATACCAACTGCCGAACGATGTGGCGTTGATTGATGAGTCGAAGTTGCAATATCCACTTCGTCTGCGTCGTTGGCGCGAAGGAGATTCGTTTATACCTTTCGGTATGGCAGGGCGAAAGAAGGTCGGAGACTACCTTACCGACTGCAAAGTCCCTATCGTGGAGCGTAAACGACAGTTCGTGTTGGTTTCGGGCGAGGATATTGTCTGGATTGTAGGTCGCCGCACCGATGATCGTTTCCGCGTAGGTGCTAATACCGAAAATGTCTTGAGAATCACTAAATACACCATATAACACAATATGGCAGAGAAGGTTACATTTGCATCGTGTGATGCTGAGTTTCGTCGTCTAATGGGCGATATTAAGGCGCGAAAGTTTGCTCCGATATACCTATTGCAGGGAGAGGAGTTGTACTTTATTGATGCGTTGTGCGACGCTTTGACCGAGGGCATTATGGATGAGGCGATGCGAGCCTTCAACCAGATTGTAATATATGGCAACGATAGCGATGGTGGCACGGTGGCAAGCTATTGCCGTCAGTTGCCAATGATGGGCGAGTATGAGGCGATTATCGTGAGAGAGGCGCAACTGCTCGATAAAATGGAGTTGCTGAATGGTTATGCCGCTTCGCCACAAGCCTCGACTATTTTGGTGTTGTGCCATAAGGGAAAGGCGATGGATCGTCGCACTCCGCTCTACAAAAGTATTAAGGCGAAGGGGGTGGTGTTCGACTCGGTATCACCGCGAGACTACGAGGCGGAGAAGTGGTTAGCTGGTTTTGCCGCGACAAAGGGGTTGAAACTCGATTCGGCAAGTAGCAGAATATTGGTTGCACATCTCGGTGTTGATATCTCGAAAATCAGTAACGAGCTTGAGAAGATGATTGTCTCGTTACCGAAGGAGCGCACGACAATAACCCCCGAAGATATAGAGAATCATATTGGCATCTCGCGACAGTTCAATAACTTCGAGTTGAGTAATGCTGTTCTTGACCGCCAAATGGAGAAGGCTCTGCGCATCGCGCAATATATGGGGGAGAATCCTAAGGCGTATCCGCTATTGTTGAGTGTTAAGGTGCTGTATGACTCATTCCGACAACTATTCATCTATAATTACATAAGTTGGGATTCGCGCCGCCGAGGTGTTGCGATGCCCGATCAGGGAGAGTTGTGCCGTGCTATGCGACTCAATAACCCATTCTTCTTGAGAGATATTGTGCGTCGCGCCCCGATGTGGCAAAATAGCAAGGTTTTTAAGATTATAGGCTTGTGTGCCGAGTACGACGCTAAGAGCAAGGGTATCGACGATGGTGGAGCCTCAAACGGCGAGCTGTTGCGTGAGTTTATCCTAAAAATAATGATGTTGTAGAGGGGGGGGGAGATGTCATATATCTACGAAGCGATACGCACGCGAGGTTTTGAGCCTCGAGACCTCGAGAAGTACTATCAGCGACTTGAGGCTTTGGCGCATCGTGTAGTTGCCTCTCCGTTGAAATTTAGCCGCGAAGAGTTGCGAATGGAGATTGCAGAGTGCCTGCGTCGCAGTGGCTTTTCGCCTACGCGAAATCACGCTGTGATAGTTCGTTGTCACTACTATGGCGACAAAGATGTGGAACTCTTGCCCGTAGAGATGTTGTATGATGACTTTTCAGTCAGGGCAATTCGTCCTCGCATCGGCAGTATGGAGCGCGTAACAAAAGAGTCGATATTGCTTGAAAATTGTTCTGTAAAGGATGAGTTGTTAGAGATTCATCGAATTAAGAATCTCCACCTCAATGGCGACAACTCCGTAACGATGTGGGTAACGGAGGATGATGAGATTGTTGCGATTGATGGTGCGCCTGTAGTTTGCGTTTTTGAGAATGAGATACGATTCTCGGAGAGTATCAGCGGAGTGGAGTTTCAGCTCGCCTATAATGTCGTCGCAGAGAGCCACCGTAGAGTTGCAAAAGGGGCAATTAGGTTGTCGGATTTAAGCCAGGCGAAAGAGTTGCTGATAGTAGATTATCGCGGCATTACCGCCATTGCAGGTTGGAATGACCATAACTATATGAATATCACCGCAGAGTGGTTGGCATCGCGCATCGGCGATGTCGAGAAAAATCAGAATTTCTAAAAAGTTTGTATTGACAAAGGCGTTTTGAGATATTATATTTGTCCCAAAATCCTGTTATCAATGAGAAAAATTCTTCTTTACTACTCGGCAGTAGTAACGCTGCTGCTTGTGATTTGTGGTGCGATTTTGCGCCATACGACGGGCGAGATAACTCGCCTCAGCAACAATAACGAGGCTCTGTCCTCCGAAGTGAAACTCTACAAAACTCGTCACCGCAACTCTGCGGCATCGGTCGTGGCTCTACAACTTGAATTGGAGGAGTATCGCGAAAAGCATTCGCGCGATGTGAAGCGTATTCGTGAGTTGGGCGTGCGACTGCGGCGCGTAGAGAGTGCGGCAAAGATGGCGACCGAGAGCCGTGTTGAGGCTTCTGCACCTCTGCGAGATACCGTTTTTGTGGATAGATTGCTGCCCGATATATTACCACCCGATACCGCCTCGATATTCAGATGGAGCGATAGCTGGGTGCGTATCGAAGGGGTAATACGCAATGGTAGGGCAGTGTGTTGTGTTGAGAGTGTAGATACTCTGCACCAGATTGTCCACCGCGTACCGCGACGCTTTCTCTTCTTTCGCTATGGTACCAAAGCGATTCGCCAAGAGATAACCTCCTCGAATCCGCATACAAGGGTGGTCTACACGGAGTATATCGAACTACCTAAAAGAGTTCGTGCGAGATGGTGATATTGAGGCGTTAAAAAAGGCGTGTTCCAAGAGAGATTGAACACGCCTTGATTGGTTTTATAAGATAAAACTACTCCTCGCCCTCGTTCATAACTCGATTCTGGCGATTGATACTCTCGACATGTACAGCATCGAGCATCGTGTGCAGAAACTCCTCGCTCAAATCGAGATTGTGGCTCTGCGCCAATACATGCTCCACAATATCCTCCCATCTTGAGGCTTGCAAGATTCGCACATCGTTTTCACGCTTGATGCGACCTATCTGCTCCGCCACATTCATACGCTCGGAGAGGAGTTGCAGAATCTCGCGGTCGAGGCTGTCAATCTGCTCACGAAGTCCAAGAAGGGCGGTCTTGTAGCTCTCTGACGAGGACTCTCCCGCACGCCACTTTATGCCATCGAGAAGCGTATCGAGTGCCGCAGGGGTAAGCTGCTGCTTGGCATCGCTCCACGCCTTATCGGGATTGATATGGCTCTCAATCATCAGACCGTAGTAGTTCAAATCGGCAGCTTGTTGCGATACCTCGGCGATATATTGACGGCATCCGCAGATGTGCGAAGGGTCGCAAAGCATCGGCAAATCTGGCATACGGCGACGCATCTCAAGCGCAAGGTGCCACATTGGGGCGTTGCGCAATTCGCCTGCACCATAGCCCGAAAAACCTCGGTGGATAAGTCCGATATTCTTCACTCCGCAGGCTGCAAGTCGCTCCACTGCACCGCACCACAAATCGACATCCCCATTTACGGGATTCTTCACGAAGACCATCTTCTCTGTATCGCGTATCGCCTCGGCAACCTCCTGCATCGAGAATGGATTTGCCGCGGTGCGCGCACCAATCCATAGTACATCAATATCGTACTCCAGCGCGCTCTCTGCGTGTCTTGAGTTGGCAATTTCGGTTGCAACGGGCAAACCTGTCATCTCTTTCGCCTTAACGAGCCACGGCAGGGCGGTTGCTCCTACACCCTCGAAATTTCCAGGCTTCGTGCGTGGCTTCCACACTCCTGCACGCATAATGTCTACCTTCCCGGTTGCGGCAAGGGCTTGCGCTGTGGCAAGAATCTGCTCCTCGCTCTCAGCACTGCAAGGGCCTGCAATAACTAAAGGTCTCTTAAACTCCATAATCTTCATATTCTATCGTTTAACTCTTTATTCTCTCTAAAACTCTCTCCAACATCTCCTCCGATGCACAGAGGCTGAGGCGCACATACTGCTCTCCTTCGCTGCCAAATATTCCACCTGGAGTGAGGAATATATGCTTCTCGTAGAGCAATCTATCGCAGAAGTCGTAGCAATTATCTCCTTCTGGAACTCTGCCCCAAAGGAACAACCCTGCCTGATTTGGGCGACACTCTACTCCGAGAGCCTCCAAAATCTCTAACCCTTTTGCCTCGCGGCGACGGTAAATCTCATTCTGCGAAGCGTACCACTCGTCGCCCAAACCGAGCGCAGTAGCCGCTGCTAACTGCAAAGGTAAGAACATTCCTGAATCCATATTACTTTTGAAGCGTAAAATTTCATCAATTCTCTCTTTTGCACCTCCAATCATACCAATTCGCCAGCCAGCCATATTGTGACTCTTGCTTAGCGAATTCAATTCTATTGCCACTTCGCGCGCTCCATCCATCGCAAGAATCGACAGCGGATTGTCGTTGCGAATAAAGCAATATGGGTTATCATTTACGAGCAAGATATGGTGTTTGCGACACCAATCGACAATCTGCTGTAAATCCCCTCTCGATGCAACTGCCCCCGTAGGCATATGGGGATAGTTTACAATCATCATCTTCACCCCCTTGGTTGGGAGTGTATCGAGTTCGGGCATATAGCCATTCTCCTCCTTCAACAAGTAGTTCACCACCTCGCCCTCGGCAAGCCGTACAGCCGAAGAGTAGGTTGGGTAGCCCGTATTTGGAACTAAGACCTTATCGCCCTTCGAGATATAGGTCATAACGGTGTGCATAATGCCCTCTTTCGAGCCTATGAGTGGCAGAATCTCACTCTCAGGATTCAACTCTACGCCAAAACGAGTGCTATACCACATTGCGAGTGCGTTGCGCAGTTCAACCGCACCGCGATAAGATTGGTAGCCGTGTGTAGATATCTTTGCAGACTCCAAGGCGAGTCGCTCCACTACAGATGGGTGCGGAGGTAGGTCGGGTGAGCCAATGCCGAGCGAGAGGATGTCTGCCCCTGCGCGACGCATCTCCTCTATCTCGCGTAGCTTGCGCGAGAAGTAGTACTCTTCGACCGAGCCTAATCGAGCCGCTATTTCAAAATCGTATGGCGTCATCATAGATCTTTTCCTTTCTGGTAGATACCATATATATGAACCTCTACACCGCGCTCACGCAGTCGCTCAATTGCCTTCGCAAAGTTTTCGCCCGACGAAAACTCCATATCGGTGTGGAACATATAGTGCCAAGGCTCGGTAGGAATAGGGTAGGACTGCAACTTTGTCATATTGAGGTCGAGCCCCTCAAAACAGCCCAGTGTGTCGTACAATGAGCCTGAAGTGTTGCTTATCTTGAAGTATAGCGAAGCCTTGCCCCCTTCGTTGCACGGTATTGGTTCCGTGAGCGAACGGTCTGAGTACTCAAGTCGCAAGAATCGCGTGTAGTTGTCACTGATGGTGTGGATGTCGGGTGCGACGATATCGAGGTTAAAGAGTTGAGCCGCCAACGAACTCGCAATCACCGCCTTTGTGCGCGAGCCACTCGCTTGGAGTTGCGCAGCACTCAATGCCGTATCGGCACTCTCAATAAGTTGCCAGCGGTGCTTGTCGAGGTAGTCGGTACACTGCAAAAGAGCCATGTGGTGCGACTCCACCTCGCAGATATCGTCCAACGCTACACCGCGATTGACCATCAAATTCTGTCGGATGCGCAGATAAGCCTCGCCTGTAATGTGGACATTGCAGTTCTGCAAGAGATTGTAGTTGGGGAGAATCGAGCCAGCAATCGAGTTCTCAATCGCCATTATGCCGTAATCTACGCGGCGTTGCTCGACAGCATGGGCAACCTCACGGAAGGTGTCACATGCGAGAATTTCGACCTCGCTACCCTCGATGCCCTCCGCCACAATGTGGTGAAAACTGCCTCGATATCCTTGTATTGCAACTTTTTTCATAGTTTTCAGCCGCTATCTATTACTATAGATAGCAAATTGTTCAAAAGGTTAATTTTGTGTTATTAATTAAAAAAGACCGTTCTTTTTGAGGAACGGTCTAAATCATTATGTCTTACATACATACATCGACTACCGCCCCTCTTCAGCACGAAAAGAAGTAAAAGTAAAAAAAGTAGTTCGACGAGTGGTTAAACATATTCTCCGTTTGTTTTCTTATTGCAAATATAGAAAAAAATTGATAAAAAATCGCATATCCGTAATAAAATCGGTCTATCTATACAATTAATTATTTACCGACATTGTGCATACCTCTGATGCTGAGTGCTTTGCTGAAATCTTCGAGTGAGAGTTTTGTTTCGACACTCACCGTGCGACTCTCGCCGGCCGCCAAGTCGAACCAATTATCCGAGAAGTGCAACAAATCGCCATTGTCGGTGGCGTGCAACTCCAAAGCACGGACAAAAAAGTCGGTCGAAACGGTTATCTCGTATCTGTTCTCGCCCACCGCCTTGATCGTGTGGCGGATATTGGCTTGTGGCAATTGCAGATGCTTGTTAAAAGCGAAGAATGTGTTGTTCTCGCACACCTTGCCGCTCTTGTTCTCGAAGCGTGTGTGCAGATAACAACGCACCGTATCGGCAGGGTTACGGAGCAGTTCGGTAACCGCTGCATCGAAGATAGCCGTAGCAGCGTTTGCCTTGGCGGATGTAGTGAACGACTTGCTATATAGACGGTTGCCCTCAAAGTCTATAACTTCGATTGTAGCGCGTCCGTCCGAGCGCGTCATTTCGTCTGAAACGAGCGATACGCCAACCTTGCCATCCAGCACATACGGCGAGATGATAAGATTCTCGAAAGCACGGCGTGTCGCATAGTGCATAGGCTTCCAATTTCCGTAGTAGTCGATAGCAGTTGAAGAGGTTACAGGCCAGCAGTCGTTCAACTTCCAAAGCAGCGAACCCCAGCAGTAACCCTTGTCGCGACGATGTGCTTCGATAGCCATCTTGAAGGCATCACTCTGCAAAATGCGCGATACATAGAGCGTATCTTTAAGCGTCTTGGCCGCAGGGTAATATTGTGCGTTATATCGTTTGAGTCGGCTATCGGCAACCAACGGCTTTGCTGCCTTCTGATGCCAGAGCATTGCATCGTGCATTGTGTGGCGATCCTCCTCACGAGGGATAAACTTGGCAATGGTCTCGTAGAATGGATAACTCTGATAACCATACTCGCTGAAAAAGCGGGCACGCTTGCGTATAAATCCGTCGAGTCCAACTCTTCCTGCCCATACAGTCCAATAGTGGAAATCACCCTTTGTACCGTTTGGCTTTACGAAATACTCGCCCGAGAATGGCGAACTTACACGGTAAGGAAGATCGGGCGAGAGTTTGGCACACACCTCGCCAATAGTGTTGTACTGCGCACGGAATTGCTTGGCTGCATACTCAATCTGCTCGGCGGTATGCAACTTCTTCTTATTCTTGCGCATATTGTAGTAGTTATCCTCACACTCGTTGTTACCGCACCATATTACCACCGATGGATGCTGGCGCAGACGGCGTACCTGGTATTCGGCTTCGTGCTTGATATTCTCCAACAGCGCACCCTCGGCAGGATATAGCGAACAAGAGAACATAAAGTCCTGCCATACAAGCAGACCGAGTTTGTCGCATATCTCATAGAAACACTCACGCTCATATATACCTCCTCCCCATACGCGGATGGTGTTCATATTTGCCTCGACAGCTGCGGTGAGCAACTTTTCATATCGTGCGTCGGAAACTCGATTAGTAAAGAGGTCCTGAGGAATATAGTTTGTACCTTTCGAGAAGATAGGCTTGCCGTTGAGTACAAAACGGAATGATGCGCCCTGCTCATCGGGCTGCTCCTCTATGGCAAAGGTGCGTACTCCGACAAGAGAGTTATCGGATGCAAGTGTGCGGTTGTCGCAGATAATCTCTGCCTGCCACTTGTAGAGGTGTGGCTCGCCTACCCCATTGCACCACCACAATTTTGGATTCTTCAACATCCACTCTGTCGAAACGCTGTTTGCGCCACGCTTCAACGCAACCTCCTTCGAGGTAAGAATCTTTGCTCCATCCTTAATTACAAGGCGACAGTTTATATCGCGCTCGGCTGTGATGTCGGCCTCGTAGCGCATCTTTGCACGCCCCTTTTCGATGGCAAGGGTGCGGTAGTGAGGATTCTCCATCTTCACATTGCTCCATCCCGAAAGCACCACATCTCCATGGATACCCGAAGTTACAAGACGAGGGCCCCAATCCCATCCGAAGTGGTAAGCGGCCTTGCGAACAAATACGCTCACACGCTTGTTGCCGATACCTCCCGTTTTGGATTGGTCGTTCTGGCAGGGGTAGTAAATACCCGTTGCCGCCATCGACTTATCCCACAACTCTATACCGCGAGCGATGGGCGAGTGAAAACAAATTTCGAGAAGATTATCTTTTGCTTTGAGCAACTTCTTCACATCGGCAGACCACAGACGGAACATATTGTCGGTTGAGAGTATCTGTGTGCCGTTGAGCGTTACGGTAGCGAAGGTATCGAGTCCGTAAAAGAACAATTCGATATTACTCTCCGCCATTAGTGCACCATCCACATCAAAGCGCATGCGGTAGTGCCAATTCTCCTTATCCACCCACTGGGCAGCCTTCTCGTTCATCATCACAAACGGATCTTCGAGCTGTCCGATGGCCATAAGGTCGGTATGTACACACCCCGGAACAGTCGCAGGGTGCCAATTAAAGTATCTCTCTCCTTTGAACTCCCAGCCACAATTTAGATTCTGTCGCGATGCCGCAGAGAGTGAAATTGTAGCAGAAATTAGAATAAGAAAAGTTAGAAATTTCTTCATAAAAGTATTGAGTTTTAGGTTATTGCAAGTTATCCGATAATAAAAATCGTAGGTCGCTTATTGATTTCAGGCAAGCCCATTTTGCGCCACTCGGCAATGGTGGCGGTGCGGATATACTCGCTTTGGGAGGTTATATCGCAAGCGATACAGAGGCGAGTCTGCGCTCCACACGAGGCGAGAATCTGCTCTGCCAACTTTATATTGCGGTAGGGGGCTTCGATAAAGAGTTGCGACTGATGTTCGCCCGAAGCTCTGCTCTCCAATCGCTTAATTGCGCGTGTACGCTCTGGCTCTTTAACGGGGAGATAGCCATTGAAGGCAAAGGATTGACCACTCAATCCCGACGCCATAACAGCCATAATAATAGATGAAGGCCCAACTAACGGCACAATGCGAATACCAGCACGATGACACGCCTCAACAACAAGTTGTCCAGGGTCTGCCACCGCTGGAACTCCCGCCTCCGAAATTACACCTGCCGAGCGACCTGCCTTAATCTTTGCGACCATTCGCTCCACATCGCGTGGCGAGGTGGTGTGTTCGCTCAGCTCGTCAAACTCCAACTCGTCAATCTTGCCCGACAAGCCCGCTTTCGACAAAAAACGACGCGCCGAACGGATATTTTCCACTATAAAATAGTCGAGCGAGGTTATTATATTACGATTGCCCTCTGGTGTTACATCATAGGGCAAAGTCTCCTCTGAAATGGGACAAGGGATAAGGTATAGAACGCCTTTATTCATTTATGTAGATTCGTTTTACTCGTTTTGCCACCGAGGTAAGCACCTCATAAGGGATTGTTCCGAGTACGGCTGCCATATCGGCTGCGGTGTTGCCGCGCTCTGCCGAGAAGATAGTGACCTCGTCGCCCTCCTCGATGCCCTCAATTCCCGTGATATCAATCATGCAGCTATCCATACAGATATTGCCAATGGTCTTGGCGCGCTTACCCGCAACAATCATCTCCCACGCTCCATTTCCGAGGTGGCGATTCAAGCCGTCGGCATAACCTACGGGTATAGTGGCAATACGGCTCTCCTTTTCGATTTTGCCGTTGCGACCATAACCCACGGTATCACCCTCGTGAAGAGTGCGAATCTGCACTATGCGTGTGCGGAGTGTCGATACAGGCTCCAACGCCTCGCCCTCTGTAGAGGAGAAGCCGTACAAGCCGATGCCTAAACGACACATATCGAATCGCGCCTCCTCGAATCGCAGCATCGCCTCCGAAGCGGCTGCGTGGCGCAATGGGCGATATGGTAATGACTCCATAATTGCGGAACTGATAGCATCGTAAGTGGCAATCTGCTGACGCGAGAAATCATCTTGCGCTCTATCGTCTGCAACGCAGAGATGGGTGAAGATAGACGCCACGCGCACACTCTGGGCTGTGCGAGCAAGCACCTCATTTAACTCCGAAATATCCTCTTTTACAAAGCCGAGGCGGTGCATTCCGCTATCAATTTTCAGATGTATAGGGTAGTTGCGCTCGCCAGCGCGCTCCACAGCCTGCACAAACGATGCGAGTGAACGGAACGAGTATATCTCTGGCTCAAGCGAGTGGTTAATCATCGTGTCGAAGCTTGCATCGTCGGCATTCAGTACCACGATAGGCATCGTGATACCCCCTTCACGCAGAGCAACACCCTCGTCGGCAAATGCCACTGCGAGATATGAGATACCCTGCTTCTGCAACATCTTGGCAATCTCCGTGTCGCCAGCTCCGTAGCTCGACGCCTTAACCATAGCCACAAGGCGCGTTGCCGAGCCTATCTTTGTGCGGAAATGGTTTATGTTGCGAGCCATAGCCTGCAAATTAACCTCCAATACGGTGGTGTGACTATGCTGCTCCAAGCGGTGAGAGAGTCGCTCTAATCGGCTGGCGCGATTTCCCTTTATCAATACAGCGCAATCAGCGATATCCAATTTGCCAACATTCGCCATAGCCTCTTCCGTAGAGGCGAAGAATAGAGAGTTGGCGGAAAACTCTCCGCGAGCTAACGACAAGCCCTCGCCAATACCTACGAAGCGGTCAATCTTCGCTTCGCGCGTCATCCGCGCAACCTCTTTGTATATATTTTCGTTGCCACTCTGCAAGATGTCGGAGAGGATAAGCACAGTTTTGCGACTACCTGCCACCGAGCGCAGATTATCCAGCGCAATCGAGAGCGAGTGCAAATCGGCACTATACGAATCGTCTATAATAATTGAGTTCTCAACCCCCTGCTTAACCTCCAAGCGCATCGCTACGGGTTGTAGTTGCGATAGGTCGGGCGTTTCGTAATCCATAACGCTAAAAAACGCTGCTACGAGTTCGGCATTGTGTTGTGTGGCGCAATCAACCATCTGCGGAACGGCTGCTACGGTAGCCGCATCTACAAGGTTACGATTGTCAAATCGCTTCTCGATAACCTCCGCCAACGCAGGGTATGCCGAGTGGTAGATTATATCCGCTGCGGTCTGCGCAAGTAGAATCTTCTCGTCAATCTTCTCCTCCAACGAGGCGAAACCCTGCTGGTGTGCATCGCCAATCGAGGTAAAGATTACCACATCGGGAGTAATCATCTTGTAGAGTCGCTCCATCTCGCCCTTCTGCGAAATGCCCGCTTCGATAACTGCAACATCGTAGGTGTTGTCCAACATTAAAAGCGACAACGCCACACCCAACTGCGAATTGTAACTGCGTGGCGAACGGAAAAGTTTTGCATCACTCGGGGCGCACTGTGCAATCCACTCCTTAACAGTAGTCTTGCCGTTTGAGCCAGTGATACCGACTACCGTACCTCGGAAGTTGTCGCGGTGGTGGGTTGCCAAACTCTGCAAAGCCGAGAGCGAATTTTCGACTACTACAGCTCCACAGCCATCCACCATCTCCACCTCGCGCTCTACCATAAAGGCCTTTACGCCACGCTCCATAACCTCTGCGATGTGGTCGTGAGCATCGTGATTTACACCACGCATAGCAACAAAGAGAGTGTCGTGCGCCACGGCATACGAACGACTATCGGTGGCAACCAATACCACCTCCAAATCGCATCCCGTAAGGCGACCTCCCACTATACGCGCTATGTCTGACAATAGATATTTCATAAAACTATGCGCTAATCCTTGAATGTAACTATCGTTATGCCTGAGCCTCCTCTGTCGGGATGGTCATCCACAGCACTTGCCACCTGCGGCAACGAGCGAAGATAACGACGCACCTCCTCTTTCAACGCTCCCGTACCCTTTCCGTGTAGAATTGTAACACTGCTAACGCCAACCATCAGTGCGTCATCAACCAGACTCTGCACCCTCTCTATCGCCTCCATTACGCGCTCACCGCGAATATCTATCGAGGAGGTGAAGTTCAATCGGCGTTGCGATATATCTGCCGAAATAACGGTACGAGGTGTTTCAGGGCGTGTTGCACGCTTAAACTCTGCCGACGATATAACCTCCAAACGAGCCGCCTCGACAGTTGTCAAGATTGCACCAAAGGCCACCTGAGCCCTCTTTCCGCGCACCTCTTTGACTACGCCTACGCCATTCTGTCCCATTAATCGTACCTTTGCACCCACCTCCAAAGGCAACGCCTTTTTAGTCGGTTGCACAACCTCCTGCTTCGACTCGGCAGGGTTATTTTTGCGCTCCTCGCGTCGCTGCTGACGACGACGAAGTCGCTCCATTTCGCGCTCTATGCGCTCGTTGTCCTCAGAGTTGTCCGCCTCAATCTCCTCACGGAACTCCTCAAACTCGCGTCGCAACCACTTTGTCTGCTCCTTCTCGGCCTGCGCCTCGCGGATACCCTTAATCGTGTTCTCAATTTGGCGATTAGCTTCGGCAACCAACTCTTTGGCTTGCGCCTTCGCCTCGTGAAGAATGCGGTTGCGCTCCTCGCGGATGCCCGAAAGTTTCTCGCTCAACGCCTGCTCCATCTCCTCGACCTTGCGGTCGGTCTGACGAATGCGCTCACGCTTCTGCGCCCAATAGTGCTTGTCGCGTGCCACTTCGCGCAGCTGCTTTTCGAGGTCTATATGCTCCGAGCCAGCCTTCTCTTTTGCCGAGGCGATAATATCCTCCGAAAGACCAATCTTTCGTGCAATCTCTATTGCAAACGAACTTCCTGGCTTGCCGCACTCCAAGCGGAAGAGAGGGCGGATGTTCTGCACATCGAACATCATCGCTCCATTTGTTACGCCTTCGTGATTCGAAGCGTAATATTTAATATTCGAGTAGTGGGTAGTGATAACACCATAGCAGCCACTCGCCACCAACTTTTCGAGTATCGCTTCGGCAATGGCCGCACCTATCACAGGCTCCGTTCCCGAACCGAACTCGTCAATCAAAACCATCGTCTTTGCATCTGCTCCCGCCACCATCGCCTTCATATTGATAAGGTGCGATGAGTAGGTCGAGAGGTCGTTGTCGATGGATTGTTCGTCGCCGATATTTATATAAATCTTGTTGAATACGGGAAGTTCGCTCATCTCCGATGCGGTGATAGGGTAGCCGCATTGGAACATATACTGCAACAGACCAACGGTCTTTAAGCAGACCGATTTTCCTCCCGCATTTGGTCCCGAAATCACGAGTATGCGCTTCGCGTTATCCAACTCTGCATCGAGTGGTACGATGACGCGCTTTTGGCGTTTGAGCGACTGCGATAGCAGCGGATGTTTTGCTGTATGGAGTACCAAGCGATCATCCTCCGAAATAATTGGTCGCCCAGCCCCATTTTCGATTGCCCAACGAGCCTTTGCGCGTACCATATCGACCACCGCCATAAACTCCTCGGTGCGCTCAACATCGGCTATATCGAGGCGTACGGTCTCGGTGAAGGCTGTAAGGATGCGGACAATCTCTCTGCGCTCCTCATACTCCAACTCGCGCAGCATATTGTTCAACTCAACGACCTCGGCTGGCTCGACATAGAAGGTCTTACCCGTTGCCGACTCGTCGTGAATAAAGCCGTTGAGTTTGCGTTTGTTCGACGCCGAAACGGGAATTACGGCGCGCCCCTCACGAATCGAAATCGAAGCGTCGCTCTCGACTATTCCGCTTGACTTTGCCGCCTGCAAAATAGCTTGTAGCCGTTTCGAGACCTGACCTTCGTGACGACGAATCTGCTGACGAATTTCGCGCAACTCTGGGGATGCTCCATCGCGAACTGTGTTGTTATCGTCGATAATGCGACGAATATCTGCAACAATATGCCACAGAGCCTTCACGGGCTTTGCGAGGGCGGTGAGTGATGGGTATCGTGTCGCGTCGCTCTTGTGGAGGAACTGCACAAAATCTCCTGCCGAAATGAGCGCTCTACCCAGCTGAATAACCTCCTGCACCTCCAAGAAAGTGCCTTCGACCTTTGCCTTTTCGACAATGTCGGCAATATCGTAGAACTCCTCGGTTGGAGCTTCGCGCTCGGAGAGCAACACCTGTCGCATCTCCTCGGCAAGCGAGTGGCGGCGTTCTATCTCCCTTCGCACAGCAGTAAAGCCCTCGTTAGCAAGCAAATCGCGAGCGTGTTGCATCGTACACAATGCAACACACTGTTCGCGAATAGTGCTAAAACCTATCTTCGCCTCGAAATTCGATGGGTAGATTACCGTTTTCATTTTGTGGCTGTTAGCCATTAGCCATTAGCCATTAGCCATTGGCTTTGTTAGTTAAAAGTTAAAAACGATTTATCGTTTTGCCTTTAATTATCAATTGTCAATTCGTCAATTGTCAATTATTTATTTGCCTTCTTCTTTGCTTTGTCGGCAGCCTTTGCAGCCTTGTCTGCCTGCTTCTCCTCGTAGCTCTTCTTGCCGAATACGGTTACATTGATGTAACGCTTAGGATTCTCCTTCAAGTCTGCTAACAGGAACGACAAGTTCTGCGATGCTTGAGCCAACTCCTTGTACAACTTCTCGTCCGATACGAGGTTGCCAATCGAGCCGCTTCCGCTATTAATCTTCGCCAAGAGGGTATTAACCTCTGCGATTGCCTGCGCCAACTTCGCGCCACTCTGCTGCTCATTCAGAGCGTGAGTAACCGAGTTTATGTCGGAAATAATGCTATCCAACTTCTCTCCGTTTTGGTTGAGCGTTGCGCAGAAACCGTCAATATTGCCAATAATGTTCGACTTTTTCAAGTCAGCCATCACTGCGTTGAGGTTTGCCACTGTCTTGGTTAAATTCTTCGAGTTGTCGTCAATCAACGAGTCTACTCCCGAAATGGTCTGGTTAAGGTTGTCGAGCAGAGTTGCTACGCGACTCTTGATATCGCCAAGTTCGTTTGCCAAAGTGTCGAACATATCGAGCGTTACACCCGTTTGAATTGTATCGCCACTCTTCAAATATTCGGTTGCCTCGCCAAGCTTAATCTCGATAGACTTTCCGCCCATCAGACCTGCGCTGAACATCATTGCTTTCGAGTCGGTAGGAATGTCGTAACTCTTGCTTACCGAGAGGTTTACATCCACACCTCCCTGCTCAAGGTTCAACTTTACGCCCGTTACCTGACCAACCTTCACTCCGTTGATAACTATGGCTGCAGCATCCTGCAAACCATTTACCTGCTCGTAGTGTGCAGTATAGTTGCGACTGCGACCAAGCACATCAAGTCCACTCAAAAAACGGATACCTGCCCATGCGCAAAGCAGTATCACTACTGCATAGATACCAATCTTTACCTCTTTTCTCATCTTCATAATGATTAATGTTTTCTATATTTTTCTGTTCTCCAATCCTTGATAACGCCACTCCAATTCAGACCGAATGCAAAGTCGTAAACATTGCCGTCTGCATCCTTGTAGCATTTGAGGTCGAACGGAACATCCTCCTTGTTCTCCTCTACGGTACGCATATCCTTCGGCATCTGCATAGGGAGTAATCCCGAAGGCTCAACACTACCCTTGATAATATCGACATATGCTTGGTCCTTGATGCCGAATCCTATCAAAATAGCATCAGCATAAGGCTCTACCTCCGAGAATACCATAGATCGCTCACCACGAACAACAAGAATTACAGGTCGCTTACCCATTAACTTCTTTGCACGAATTACGGCTTCCATTTCGTACTTATTATCCGTAGAGACGGTTTTGCCCTTGTATGAACGATTCGTGAAATTCTCGAATGGGTCGCCACCTGCAATACTCTTGGCACGAGCATATTTTGCCGTATAGTCGCTATACTGCAATGAGATAGGAAGATAGCCTGTTCCACCTGCCTCCAAATCGGTATAGGAGTGTCCGCGCTGCGTATTTGGTGCATGTATGAACACCATTGCACAATCAGCCTCCTCAGGAGTATCAACTATCTCGAAGTGTTTTTTGAGCATCTCGATATTAACACCGTAACCCATGCGTTTTTTGCCTACTATCTTGTCCTTCCACCAATCGTGTTTTGGAAGGAACTCTCGATTCTCGATAAACACTTTGGTCTTGTTCGACAATGGAAGTACAGAGTTGTGGTTTTTGAGCATAACCACCGA
>SUZQ01000004.1 GCA_015059875.1 Rikenellaceae bacterium
TATCCTACTGCGAAACTGACATATCTCACAAAAGAGGCTTGCGATGAAAAATCGCTTGCTATCGCTGAGGCTCTTGGCGTTAAACGCATTGCTTGCCGTCTTGAAAAGACTTCATATAATGGCATGAAGTTGGCACACAAAAAGGGTTTTATCGTCAATTTGTGGCCAGGCAAGAATGTAGGGTCATTTGTTCGAGCATGGGCTCTTGGTGCCGATATTCATTGCACTGATTTTCCTATTGCCGCAAAGAAATTTGCAGCAGAACAAACCTCTTGGCTAAAAGTAAAATAATAAACAATAACTACTTAAATAATAAAAAATTATGAAGACTATCAAAACTATTTTATTAGCAGCTCTTGTACTCTTCGGATTCGAGGCATTTGCACAGGAGAATGAGATCATCTTGCTGGCTCACCGTGGCGGCTGCGGCGAGGGTATGGAGAATGTGGAGGGCACATTCCGCAAGACTCTCGATGCGGGCATCAAGGCTTACGAGATCGATGTTCGCCTTACCAAGGACGGCAAGCTCGTTTTGCAGCACGATGACAACCTCAAACGCACAGCTGGCGTTAACAAGCGCGTAGAGGATCTGACCGAGAAGGAGTTGCGTGAGATCACATTGAAGGATGGCTCGAAGTTGATGTTCCTCGACGAGTTCTTGAAGTTGATGGACAAGCACCCTGGTCTTTTCATCGAGTTTGAGATGAAGTGTAAGAAGTACGACGAGGAGATGCTTGCAGTCTACTGCGACAAGATTGCAAAGGCGGTATTGAAGGCAGAGCCAAAGGGTTCGACCTATGTGATGACCTCGTTCGATGTTCGCGCTTTGCGTCTTATCAAGGCTAAGCATCCTGAGGCAGAGCTCGGCCTTATCACAGGCGAGGGTTGTACTCGTGAGACAGTAAAGATTGCTGAGGCTTTGGGCGTTAAGCGTATCGCTGCTCGTCTTGACAAGACTTCGCGTGATGATATGAAGTATGCACACAAGAAGGGAATGAAGGTTAACCTTTGGCCAGGTCGCCACGACCACTCTCTCGTTCGCGCGTGGTCAATTGGTGCTGACATCCACTGTACAGACTACCCTTCTCGCATCTTGAAACTCGGACGCGAGAACTACAAGTGGTTGACTATTAAATAAGAGGAATACAGAGCAAAAGAAAGCCTGTTGCGACTGCAACAGGCTTTCTTTTTTTCACAACTTTGCAAGTATTCGTTTAATTGCGGGAATTTTCAGAACGGGCAAAAGCCCATGAGCAGGGAGCAGACGGCACGCTCCAACAGCAATCTTTGTAAATAGTCCTGGAGTAGCGGTGCGACAACCACGCTCCAATGCGCGAATACCCGCCTTTGCCAATCTCTCTGCCGACATCATAACTCCAAATGCGCGTAGCCATTTACGCTGCTTCTGATCAAGGTTATAGAGTGGCGTATCGACTGCACCCGGATAGACCGTAGTAACCGTTACACCGTGAGGGCGAAACTCGTACCACAACGACTGCGCAAAGCTCTTAAGATATGCCTTTGTAGCTGCATAGTACGACACAGTGATATAGGGAGTCCACGCAGTCATCGAGGACATTATCAGTATGCGCCCCTCTCCCCTACTGCACATATCCTCACCAAAGAGTCGACACAACTTCGATGGGGTTACGCAGTGAAGATTTGTGATAAACTCCGCCATCGAGGGCTTGGTATTTAGGAACATTCCGAACTGCAAAATTCCTGCGTTACTAACGAGTGTCGTAACTTCCATTTCGCGCTCCTTGCACCACTCGTATATCTGCTCGGCAGAGTCTGCCTTCGAGAGGTCGGCATATAGCGCAATAGCCTCTACACCAAAGCGTTGTTTAAGGTCGGCTGCAACCTCCTCGTTGCGCTCTCGCTGGTTGCTTACAACGATGATATTTTCGCCTTTTGCGGCAAATTGCTCGGCATAGCAGAGCCCTATTCCCGATGATGCTCCTGTGATTAAAGTAAATTTCATAGCGCGAAGGTATCTATTTTTTGGCAATTTTGGTCGCAATTCGCCAACTTTTTAATAATTTTGCGGCGAAAAAATAGCTAACGGCTAAAAGCAAAGAAGATTATGATTACACGAGGACTCTCCGCAGTAGGACTTTTGATATGCTCAAACCTATTTATGACCTTGGCGTGGTATGGCCAAGTGATGTTTAAGAGCAAATTCGAGCGCATCGGCTTGGTGGCTGTGATTTTTATCAGTTGGTTGGTGGCATTTTTCGAGTACTGCTTTATGGTACCCGCAAACCGCTTGGGTAGTATGGAGTACGGCGGTCCATTCTCCATTTGGGAGTTGAAGGTTATTCAGGAGGTAGTGTCACTTACGGTCTTTGCGGTTATCGTGCAGCTGATAATGAAAAACGAAGCCCTCCGCTGGAACCATATCGCAGGTTTCGCCTGCCTTGTCTTAGCGGTGTTCTTTATATTTAAGAAATAGACGAGCAACCTCGTCTATTTCTTTTTGGCTATTAGCCATTGGCCGTTAGCCATTAGCCACTATCTTTTAGGGAATATGCGGCTCGGCATAGTGCGCAAGCGCCCTCTGCACTCTCTCCGCATCGTCAGTTCCGTTTTCCGCTCCAAGCGAAAATAGAAAAACTAAAAGTTTTCCGCTTTCAGCTTTCCGTTTTCCGTTTTTATTTGCTATCTTTGCGCCCAATAATAAGAAATAGAAAAACAGTTGATAAAATGAATATCGAACAACACATTACAAGCGTGGTAAAGGCGGTCGTGGAGGCTCTCTATGGCGAGGTTGCCGACTCGCAGATACAGATTCAAAAGACTCGCAAGGAGTTCGAGGGCGACTATACTCTCGTAGTGTTTCCACTCGTCAAGATGGCTCGCAAAGCACCTGAAGCAGTGGCTACCGAGATTGGCGAGAAGGTTGTTGCTTCGGCTGCCGAGTTCAACGCGTTCAATGTTATCAAAGGTTTCCTTAACCTCTCGCTCGACCAGAAGTTCTGGGTAGAGCGTTTCGAGGAGGTTGCAGCCAACGAGAACTATGGCGTAGCAGAACCAACGGGTCGTACAATAATGATTGAGTACTCCTCGCCAAACACCAACAAGCCACTCCACCTCGGACATATCCGCAACAACCTCTTGGGTTACTCGGTGGCACAGATTTTAGCGGCTAACGGTCACAATGTAATCAAGGCTAACCTTGTGAACGACCGCGGTATTCACATCTGCAAGTCGATGGTTGCGTGGTTGCGATACGGCAATGGTGCTACACCTGAATCGACCGGCAAGAAGGGCGATCACCTCGTAGGCGACTACTATGTGGAGTTCGACAAGCACTACAAGGCTGAAATCAAAGAACTCGTTGCAGGCGGAATGAGCGAGGAGGAGGCAAAGAAGCAGGCTCCGATACTCCTCGAAGCGCAGGAGATGTTGCGCAAGTGGGAGGCAAAAGATGCCGAAGTTCGTGCGCTTTGGGAGAAGATGAACGGCTGGGTATATGATGGTTTCGATGTAACCTACAAGACTCTTGGCGTTGATTTCGATAAGGTTTACTACGAGTCGCAGACCTATATTCTCGGCAAAGGACTTGTCGAGGAGGGTTTGGCGAAGGGTATCTTCTTCCGCAAGGAGGATGGCTCGGTATGGATTGACCTCGAAAGCGATGGACTCGACCAGAAGCTCTTGCTTCGTGGCGATGGCACATCGGTATATATGACGCAGGATCTTGGAACGGCTTTGCAGCGTTTTGAGCAGAATGCCTTGAACGGCATTATCTATGTTGTAGGTAACGAGCAGAACTACCACTTCCAAGTTCTGAAGTTGATACTCAAGAAATTGGGCTACGAGTGGAGCGACGACATTTTCCATCTCTCGTATGGTATGGTGGAGTTACCTGAGGGCAAAATGAAGTCACGCGAGGGAACAGTTGTCGATGCTGACGACTTGTGCGAGGCGATGATTTCGACAGCACGCGAGATGTCGCAAGAGTTGGGCAAACTCGATGGATGCAGCGAGGAGGAGGCTGCGGCAATCAGCTCTATGGTTGGTTTGGGTGCGCTCAAATACTTTATCCTTAAGGTTGATCCGAAAAAGACAATGTTGTTTGATCCTCGTGAGTCAATCGACTTCAACGGCAACACCGGCCCATTTATCCAATATACTCACGCTCGTATCTGCTCCGTTTTGCGTAAGGCTGCTGAGCAGAATATCTCGTTCGAGGGCGAGAAGATCGCTTGCGAACTGTTGTCGGAGGAGGTTGAGTTGGTGAAGATGCTATGCGACTACCCTGCTACCGTAGTAGCTGCGGGCGAGGCGTTTGCGCCTTCGATGATTGCAGCGTACACCTATGAGTTGTGTAAGGCGTTCAACGGTTACTATCACGACCACTCTATCCTTCGCGAGGAGAATGAGGCTGTGAAGACGATGCGCCTTAAGTTGGCACAGCAGGTAGCACGAGTTATCAATCGCTCGATGCGATTGTTGGGCATCGATGTACCTGAGCGAATGTAATTCTTTAATTGAAAAAGTTGACAATTAAAGGTATTATTAATTTAATAATCAAAAGAAGCTAATGGTTAATGGCCAATAGCTAATAGCTAAGAAGATATGGCTGGTTCAAATTTTGTCGATTATGTAAAGATTTTTGCCCGTTCCGGACATGGTGGAGCAGGCTCGGCGCACTTTCGCCGTGAGAAGTTTGTCGCCTTTGGTGGTCCCGATGGTGGCGATGGCGGTAAGGGTGGCTCGATAATCTTGCAGGGCGACCAGCAATATTGGACACTTATCCACCTCAAATATCAGCGTCACCAATTTGCCGAAGATGGCGAGTGTGGCTCAGGAGCGCGTTCACACGGTAAGGATGCGAAGGATATTATTATCCCCGTACCTCTCGGCACGGTAGCCAAGCAGATTTTTACCGATGAGGAGACAGGCGAAACTCGCACCGAAGTTGTAGGCGAGGTGACGGAACACGGAGAGCAGCTTGTTCTTCTGAAAGGTGGTCGAGGAGGTCTTGGCAATTGGCACTTCCGCACAGCAACGAATCAAGCTCCACGCTACTCACAACCGGGCGAGGAGGGCGCAGAGGGGGCATTTATCCTTGAGTTAAAGGTCCTGGCAGATGTAGGTTTGGTAGGTTTTCCAAATGCTGGCAAGAGTACTCTTTTGTCGGTTGTTTCTGCGGCAAAACCAAAGATTGCAAACTACGCATTTACCACATTAGAGCCAAATCTCGGCATTGTGGAGGTGCGTGACGGCCACTCATTCGTTATGGCTGATATTCCAGGTATTATCGAAGGTGCGCACGAGGGCAAAGGTTTGGGAACGCGATTCTTGCGCCATATTGAGCGAAACTCGATTTTGCTCTTTATGATCCCTGCCGATAGTGATGATATTCGCAAGGATTATGAGATTTTGCTTGGTGAGCTTACTCAGTACAATCCAGAATTGCTCGATAAGAATCGTATTTTGGCAATCACAAAGTGCGATATGCTTGATGACGATTTGATTGAAGAGATGAAAGCACACCTGCCTGAGGGGATCAAATCTGTGTTCATCTCCTCCGTTGCAGGTCTTAATATCGCCAAGTTGAAAGATATGTTGTGGAGTGCTTTGCACGAGTAATGCAACGAGTACGATATATACTTCTGACGCTCTTTATTCTATATTGTAGAGGTCTATCCGCACAGGAGTATGACCTCTACGATTTTCGTTATTATAGGCTATTCTCAAGCGAGGAGGAGTTGCGAGAGGAGGAGAAGAGAGATTCGATAACGACTGTCAAATTTCTGCTTGATAAAAACTTTTCGACACGCTCGCTTGATTACAATCTCTCCGCTGTGCGTTTTGCGCGACGAGGTGTACAATCATTCAAGAGAGCAACCTCGCTAAACGGTGTAGAGTTGCCCTTTGTCAGCAATCGGACAATTCGAGCATTGCAGCTATCAGCCAATTATATAATCGGCATATCGCGCAATAGCTTTGAGGGTGAGTTATCCTTGAAGATTGGCACATTACAAACCTCGCGCACATCCGCAGGATTCGCCTTCTCTTCTCGCAGTACACCCTACTCCATCACTCTCTCTACCTCGCAAAAGCTATCACGGGGATGGGACTTCTCTGCTGATATTGACGCAAGAACAGGGCGCGATTTACATATCGAAGGTCTATTTGGTAACTCACTAAGCATAAGTGCCATTGCAAGCAAACAATTCAATAAAAAGCATCTGTTGTCGATGGCAATATTTGCCAAACCTTCAATGCGCAGTACTCGCCAAGCTACGACAGCAGAGGCTTTTCGACTAATTGGAAACAACCTCTACAACCCATCGTGGGGTTATCAGAATGGCAAGATACGCAATGCCCGTATTCGCAGAACATTTCTACCGACTGCATTTGTAGGTTACGAGGGGAGCATAACAAAACAGACACAACTCTCGCTCTCTGCCTCCGTAACTGCTGGTGTTGAGAAATTTAGCTCGCTCGATTGGTTTGATGCACAGACACCTCTTCCCGACAACTATCGTTATATGCCGAGTTACTTCAACGACGAGGATGATATCTTCTCGATGGTTGAGAGTGCGTGGATTTCCAACGACACAAACTATACCCAAATTAATTTCGACAACCTCATCGCCACCAATCGCTTGAATGGCGACGAAGCAGTTTACGCAATATCCGACCGCGTGCGCAGAGTTATTAATGCCGATCTCCGCGCTGAGGCGACGACAACTTTCGGCAAGCATTTGTTGTCATACGGCGTAGAGATAAAGCATCGCAACCATCGCAATTACAAACAGATACGAGATTTACTTGGTGCGAAATATATCATCGATCTCGACTATTACTTGTTAGACGATGACACCTATGGCAATTCATTGCAGAATGATCTCAACAATCCGAATAGGCTTATCTCCGAAGGGGACAAGTATGGTTACGACTACTCTATAAAACAGCAAGACATCTCTATCTTTGGCATATACCACTACTCTACCGAACGACTAAATATCAACCTTACTGCTAAAGTTGGATACTGCGACATATCAAGGCGAGGAGGCTATCGCAAGGAGCTATATGCCGAGAACTCTTACGGCGAATCACGCCACCTGAAATTCTCTCCGTATGCTCTACGAATCGCAGCCGAATATCTTATTGCAGAGAACCATTTCGTCAGCGGTACCCTTGCAACCGAATCGGAAAGCGTTGATGGAGAGGATCTATTTCTACAGAGTCAATACAACAATCGTATTATAGATTCTCCTTCAATGAGTTCAAAGTATGGTGCAGAGTTGCGCTATCTCTTTCAAAAACAGAATTTTGCCCTAAACGCCTCTCTATTTCTATCTGCTGAGCTCAACGATACGCGAGTGCGCCATATATACGACGACCTGTCGGGCGAATATACCGATATAGTAGAGAGTGAAATCGACTATCTGCGATACGGTATTGAGCTGGAGGCGGAATATCGCTTTGCCAACCATTTCCGCGCAACAGCAGCCTTTACTGCAGCAAGATACACCTACGCCGACAATGCCCGCATAACTATCTATAGCGACGCATCAAACGCTCTTCTTGCCGACCACATAACGAGCTACACAAAAGGGCTCTCACTTGGCAATGCGCCCCAAATTGCGGTAACGGCTGGGCTTTCGTACTACAATCGCGGATGGTGGGCAGCCATAAATGCCAACTATGCAGGTCTACGCTTTGTCGAGCCATCGAAGGTTATGCGCACCGAGCGAGTTTTGGCAATGTCAACATCATCCGAGCAACGGAACACTCTCACTACGCAAGAGAAGTTGCGCGATGCATTCACAATAGATATATCTCTATCGAAGTCGTTATACATAAACCGCCTAAGCAGGCGAATTTACAGCACAAAGGCTGCGCCTCGTTTCGAGGACAAATATCCTCGCAGTAGACTTATTTTCAGAGTAGGAGTACGCAACCTGTTAGGCTCAACCAATATAATATATAATGCCTACGAATCCTCTCGTTTACAAAGATATAAGCTCGCAGGAGAGTATATATACAATCGCCAAGCAACACGCTATCTCTACGCCTATCCGCGCACATTTTACGCCTCTGCTACATTTGCGTTTTAGCACAAAAAAAAGACGAACAAATTTGCCCGTCTTATAATCTTTATTGTATTGCCACTATCTCAAACCAACATAGACTGGTGCTGCTACTGCTACCTTTTCAACCTCTCCATTTGGTAATCCACTCCTAGCATTAAGAGGGTATATCTCAATCATATTGTCATCACGACACGCTACAACCAACGCCTTGCCATCCTTTGAAATAGCAAAATGGCGTGGATGACCGCCCGTAGGTAAGTAGTGCGCTTTCTTCAATTTTCCATTTTTTAGGCACTTAAATATTGCAACACCATCGGAAACCTTGCACTGATTTGCCTTTGCCGTGCTACTTACTCGCAACGAAGCGTAGAGATAACGACCATCGGGACTCAACGCTATATGCGCACCACCCTCTGGATTTTCGCTACTCAATGGATAGCGATTAAGGAGTGCATTATCCGATGTGCGGAAAACCATCACCTCATCGCTCAACTCTGTCAGCACATACAAATATCTGCCATCGTGGCTAAAGACGCTAAATCGTGGCCCACAACCCGCTGGCACGGCGATAGTCGATAACTTCTCAGCTACTCGCCCACCCTTTACTGCATAGCAATAGACTCTATCTGTACCGAGATCAACCACCGCAAGTGTTTTGCCATCAGGAGAGAGAGCAGACGAATGAATATGAGGGCTCTTTTGTCTACGATGAGGCCCAGAGCCCTCAAAACGCAAAACACGAGAATCTCCACACACATTACCCTTCTCGTCAAGCGGATAGAGCGAAAGAGTGCCGCTGGTATAGTCTGAAACGACCGCCTCGCGCTCCAATAATGTAATATGGCACGACTCCTTTCCCTCGGTTCTATTCTCAGTCATCGGCACTTGTAGGGAAGCCAACTCAATAACACCCTCTCGACCGTTCAGAACCTTATTATCGAAAGTGCATAGCGATGAAGATGGTTTATGACTGCGTAGAGCGTAGATTTTATCATTGCCCTCAGCGAGGTATGTATGCCCCCAGTATGCAGTATTAGAGCCGACTAAAATTGTCAAAGCTAAGAGTTTGAGTGTAGAAATCATAGTATTTAGTCATTAAGAAAAGTTTACTCTTCGTATCGGAATCCGACACCTTTATATGTTGAGATGTGGTTATCGCCAATCTTTTCGCGCAGATGGCGGATATGAACATCGAGAGTGCGCGATCCAACAACCACCCCTCGCCCCCATACAGCGTCAAAAATCTCCTCACGCGTAAAGATTCGAGGCTCGGAAAATAGCAGTTTCAATATCTCGAACTCCTTGACAGCAAGGCGCACCTCTCCGTTATCTGAAAGGAAAGAGTGACGCTCCTCTATGAGCCTTGAATTGCTGGTGGGAAGAACGATTGACTCGCTACGCTTTATGCGCTTTTCGATGGCTGCAACGCGCGAGCACAACACCTTCATGCTCACAGGCTTTGTAATATAGTCATCTGCTCCCGCCTCATAGCACCCAACAAGGCTATCCTCCTCGCAAACTGCCGAGAGAAATAGAATCATTGTCTTTGCAGTTGCAGGATTTGCCCTCAATGCCCGACAAGCCTCGCGACCATCCATCTCTGGCATCATCATATCCATAAGGATAAGATGGGGCTGAAATTCAGACGCTTTTATCAACGCCTCACGACCATTTACTGCACACGCAACCTCATGTCCATCTTTCAACAGATTATACTGCACAAATTCGCGTATATCAACCTCATCATCAACTACAAGGATTCGCATAAAGTTCAGGATTTGGGGATAAAACAGTATAAATAAGGCGCAATGGTAGCCCATCGCGCCTTATTCGGGCTTAGTTGTAGAGAATTAGTCGTGCAATGCGCTCAACTTCTCAAACAACTTACCATAACCCTCTACCATCTCATTGCGGAAAGCAGCATAGTACTTGCGCACGAGTGATGAGTTCTTTGGCTCGGTTGGATTGTTTGCCTTGTGATAAAGCTCATTGCGAAGCTCTACACCCTCCTGCATGATTGCAAAAATCTCTTGCTCCTTATCCGGACGGAAATAGATTGTCATATCACAATCAAACACCAACTCCTCAAGACGATAATCGATCTCCTTTTTCAAAAATCTCAAATTTGCCATAATCTTATCTCTTTTTTATTGTACTTTCACTGCACAAAGATAAGAAAAAATGAATAGTGTGCAAAGATTTTCGATTTTTTTCTCGTTTTTGCGGCAACTTTTTACCAATAAATCACCTCATAACCCCCTTTTGCACTCTTTTTATCGGCTTTGCGGACTTTGCGTTCATTTCGTCTGTTGGTCGATTTATCATCATCACCACGCTGAGGCGTTGCAACAATAATACCCATCTCCTCCTCGACCAAGACCTCAGGCTGTTGTGGCTGCGAAGTCTGTACGGGCTTTGCAGGCTCGGTTGGTGTTACGGTTGTTGTGCGAGTAACAATCTCGTCCACGCCATAGTCAAACTCGATATCTGCGTAACGCATCTGTGGCAAAATGTGTGTTGCCAGATAGCTCCAAGCCTCAGGCATCTTGCGTAGCTCAGCCTCCTTTTGAGCCTCAGTGTGCGAAGTCGATTTCAGCACATTCAAGACAGCCTCTTTGTTCGGAATAGCGGACTTCTCCACTGCCGCCACACAATCAATCCATTTGAAGGTCTTGTGATCTGTGTCAATCTTCTGCTTTGGATGATAGGTATTCACAGCGTAGTGATAGAGCGACTGCGCTCGTTGCGATGCGAGAGTGTCGTTTTGCGAGCTATTGCCATCTGGCGATGCGTAGCCAACGATATGAATGGCAGAGATATGCATCATCGTGTCGGTACTCTGCTTCATAAAGTCATTCAGCTCGGCAATCTGCTGCGTATTATCCGAATAGGCAGGAACGATATTCGCTTTATTCACAGCATAATGCACATCGAACTCGGCATGTTTGCCGTCGTTGTGAGGAATTTTGTAACGCGTCGTTACGGTGTTACCAGACTTCGTTTGTGAGATCATCACTGCATTTGCTGCAGGTGCTTGATTGCTTTGGGCCACAGCCATCGTGGTTACCCCCATTGCCAACAAAATAAATAGACTCTTTTTCATAGTATTATTATATTGGTTTGTGTGACTAAACAAAACAACAACCGAGCCAATGAGGATAAAAAGTCCGAAATTTGATATTTTCCGCTGGTCTATTTATGCTTTATAGATGATTTACAGCCGATTAAAGAGGTGATATAAAAGCGAGCGTAACTCCGAGTCGATAGACAAACAAACCGATTAAAATTTGGCAAATAGGGCTTAAATAGCTAACTTTGCGAAAACTTAAAGATTGCACATATGAAAATTTTAAGAGTACTGTTTCTTGCCTTCATAACCCTATTTACATTTGAGAATACATTTGCCCAACGCAGAATAGATGTTGGCGCAGAGGTGTGGATCGAACCTGGACAAACACCTGAAGAGTTAGATATGTGGTTTTCGCGAATGGCGGATAACAAGATGCGCTCAGCACGAATTTTCCTGATGTGGAACTATATTGAAACATCTCCTACAACCTACGATTTTTCGATTGCTGATATGGCGTTCGAGGCGGCAAAAAAGCACGGAGTAGAGATTGAGGCGAGCCTATTTTGCACACATGCGCCCACATTCTACGGCGAGCAGTATTGGTATCGCACACAACGACATACTCTTCTGTGGAGCAGAGAAATACAAGAAGCATCTGCGAAATTCATTGAGGCGTGTGTAACCCGCTATCGTAACCACCCTGCACTCGGCACATGGTGGATATTGAATGAGGCGCGAGGCTTCACTGCCACCTCGCCATTAGCGGTGGAATTTACGCAGGATTGGGTACGCAAAAAATATGGTACAATCGAGCGATTGAATGAGGCGTGGCGTACCGACTACAAGTCGTTCGAGGAGGTAAAATATGAGGAGCGATGGGTATCAAATAGATCCTTTATGTGGACGGGGGCAAACTACGATTGGTGCGATATTCAGCGCGATTTTCTCACCTATAACTTCCGCTGGATAGGCGATCAAATTCGCAAGCACGACTCTAAGCACCCCGTAACTACAAACCCTGCCGACTTCTTCTTCTCGGCAGATAAATACGATTTGGCGGAGCATCGCAATATCCTCGACATCTTCGGTGCCTCGATGCATGCAGCTTGGCAGCTCCGTGCAATGAATCGAGATCAATATGGCTATGCCGTTTCGGGAATTTGCGAGATTCTTCGCGCTCACGCGCCGAATAATCACTTCTGGGTTAGCGAGATGCAAGGAGGCAACAACATCTTTTCGGGACAGACTCCGATATGCCCCGATCGTAACGATCTTGCGCAATGGGTATGGTCGAGCATAGGCACGGGCGCACGCAAAGTGATATATTGGAGTAGCAACTACCGCCGTCAGAGTGGCGAGGCTGGCGAGTGGGGCGTATTCGGCTTCAAAGGCGAAGATACAGATCGTTCGCTTGTAACAAAAGAGATAAACGAAGTACTCGAAAAGCATGGTGATTTCTTTGCTGAGTCAAAGCCTGAGTTATCGAATATAACCCTGATTCTCAGCCCCGAAACTCAACGAATGTTGCGTCATATCCGCAACGAGCGAGTAGGTGTTCGCGAATGGGATATTATGGCGCAGACACGCACAACCTTTATGTGGTACGAGGCGTTGTTGGAGCTTGGGTGTCAGCCTCAAATGCGTTATATGAGCGACTACGAGTGGGAAAAACACGGTAAAGGCGATGTGGTGGTTATAGCAAATGCGGCTACGATGCCTTCGGACATAATACCTCGTATTGAGAAGTTTGTGGAGCGCGGTGGAAAGGTTATCATTGAGGGATTAACAGGCTTTTACGACGAAAAAGCAGAGTGCACCCTACTTCACAAATTCGGCATAGAGAGATTGGTCGGAGGCGTATTCGAGGATATTCGATATCGCGAAACTCCACAATATTTCAGCATAGAGAGTATTGGCAAGGTGCAGGGACACGCTTGGCATCCTATTGTACGAGCAACTGCACCTACTGCCACCGTTATCGGCAATGGCGCAGAGGGAGATGTTGCACTACACAATTGTCTTGGCGAAGGAGAAGTATGGTGGCTGACTCCTTCAATTTCGATGTCTTGTGCAGCGCGAAACAACTCTTCCGAGTTAGCAACGGTTTGCAAAGCTCTTTTAGGCAAGGATATTACTGCTCAACCATTCCGATTTGCTGAGTTTGCCGATAGTGCGTTGATGCGCACTCTTCGCAAAGGCGACGACTATATTACAATTCTCACAAACAACAAGCGAACACCTTGCACACTAAAACTCATTGCTCCGAAGGGTTTGACTGCAACCCCAATCTTTGGCACAGCGAGATTTAGCAAATCGGGAAGAGTATCACTCGGCGATAGGGAGACTTTGGTACTCCGTTGGAAATAGGGCATAATACGAAGATGTAAACATCCTATTATTGCTCGTTGTGCTCATCCTTACGGACGATCTTATAGCCAACAATCGCCATCAAAAGCGACATTAACGGGCTTATGAGGTTGAATAGGCAATAGGGCAAATAGGTCAAAGTTGCCACTCCGAGTACCGTCGATTGCGTCATACCGCAAGAGTTCCACGGCACAAGAACAGAAGTTACCGTTGCCGTATCTTCGACAGAACGACTCAATAAGCGTCCTTCAAGACCTCGTTTTTCGTACAACTCGCGGAAGGTGTTTCCCGTGATAATAATCGAAATATATTGGTCTGCGGTGACAAGATTGGCGAATATGCCTGTTGCCAAAGTTGATGCTACGACACTTGCCGTACGATAGACAAAGCGAGCAAACAGACGAGTAATTGCTGATAGCATTCCGCTACCCGACATTACACCACCGAAACACATTGCACACAACACAAGCCAAATAGTGTTCAGCATTCCCTGCATACCTGAGGTCGCAACAAGCTCATTTATAGTGGCATTGCCCGTCTCAATTGCAGTTGAAGTTGAGCACACCCTCATCAAGGCGCGGAATCCACTAAATTCGCCACTGCCGCCTATCTCTCGTACAATCTCTGGCTGCGCTATAATCATAGCCACACCAGCCATCACTACCGACAAGAACAGCGTAACTAATGCGGGCAATCTACGCACAATCAAGAGCATCGTAACGACAGGAACAATTAGCAACCAAGCAGAAATATTAAAAGTATTTTGTAATGTTGTGGACAGCTCCGCTATCTGAACGGAGTTGTTAGTTGATTGCAACAAACTAACAATGAAGAAAACAATTAATGCCAATACAAACGAGGGTATTGTAGTAATGCTCATATACTTAATATGCGAAAACAGCTGCACACGAACGGTAGACGATGCCAACACTGTTGTATCAGAAAGAGCGGACATTTTATCGCCAAAATATGCTCCCGAAATTATCGCTCCTGCAACCCAGCCCTCCGAATAGCCTTGTGCCTCACCAATTCCCATAAGCGCAACTCCGATTGTTGCAATGGTAGTCCACGAACTTCCCGTGACAATGGCAACCACTGCACATATCAAGCAGGCTACTGCAAGGAAAACACTTGGGTGAATTATCTGCAATCCATAATACATCAAGGCTGGCACTACTCCACTCAGCATCCAAGTACCAGCAATAGCACCTATGAGGAGAAGTATAATAATAGCCGAAGCAGATGTACGAATATTCTCAACTATCGCATCTTCAAGCACACTCCACTTGCATTTACACAAGCCAACCGCAATAAGAGCAGCTACTGAAGATGCCACCAGCAACGACACTTGGCTACCGCCCTCGATTGCATCCGAGCCAAACACTTTAATTACAAGTGCAAGCATTCCAACAAGCACAGCTATAGGCAACAACGCCAACCACGCTGATACTTCTCTGCCTCTAAAACTCCCTTTTTCCTGTTTCATCGCACAAAGGTAGTAAAAAAAATCATCTAATTTGCGTTGTGGTTTGCCAATTATTTCGTATATTTGCCAAGTTATACCATATAAGGTATAGAGTGTGAAACTAAATTGAAGCATATTATGGCTACTAAGACTACTATCGAAGTTCCCGTAGAGGAGCAGGTTATCAAGACAGAGATTGAATCGCAGGAGTGCGAAGTACAGAGCGTTGATGCAACAGAGCCACAGCCTCAGGACGAGGGGGCAGAGTCTGCTGCAAACGACATTACCCAACTCGACAAGGAGAGCGTTCTCGCTCGTCTTGCGGAGAGGGTATCAGAGGAGCCTTCCGCAGCACTGCGCAGTGAAGTCGAGGCGTTGAAGGTAGCATTCTATAAACTGCATCGTGCCGATATGGAGGCTCGTCGCAAGGCATTCTTCGAGGAGAATGGCGCGGATGCGGAGTATAAGCCACAAACCGATGAGGCAGAGGTTCGCTTTAAGGAGTTATACAACATCTACCGCACAAAGCGCGACGAAGCTACTGCCCTATCCGACAAGGAGAAGGAGGATAACTACAACACGAAGTTGGCTCTTATCGAGGAGCTAAAGACTTTGGTCGATTCGGAGGAGACTCTCAATACCACCTTTGCAAAGTTCCACGACATACAGGCTCGTTGGCGTGCAACTGGACAAGTTCCTCAGGCTCGTGTTAGCGACTTGTACGAGACCTACAACCTCCATGTTGAGAATTTCTACGACTATGTAAAAATCAACAAGGAGTTGCGCGACCTCGACTGGAAGCGTAACCTTGAGGCTAAAACCGCTATCTGCGAGCAAGCCGAGGCTCTTACAGATGTTTCTACCGTTGTAGAGGCGTTCCACAAGCTACAGAAGTTGCACGAGGAGTGGCGCGAGATCGGCCCGGTTGCATTGGAGCATAAGGAGCCATTGTGGGAGCGTTTCAAGGCTGCATCAACAATCATAAACCGTCGCCATCAGGAGCATTTCGAGAGCATCAAGGCAGAGCAGTTGCAGAACTTTGAGCGCAAGTCGGCTCTTTGCGATGAGGTTGAGAAGATGGTTGCAGACAACATCTCTTCGCACAAGGAGTGGAACAAAGCAAGTGAGCGTTTGCAGGCTATTCAAGCGGAGTGGCGCACTATCGGTTTTGCTCCAAAGAAGGAGAATAACAAAGTTTACGACCGTTTCCGCACTGCGTGCGACAAGTTTTTCGAGGCAAAACACGCATTCTATGCAGAGGCAAAGGATGATATGGCTAAGAATCTCGAAGTGAAGAACTCTCTTTGTGAGCGTGCAGAGGCTATTGCCGAGCGAGATGATTGGGCTAAGGCAACCGAGGAGTTGCTCTCTCTGCAAGCCGAATGGAAGAAGTCTGGCACTGTCGCTCGTAAATATGCAGATGCAGTATGGAAGCGTTTCCGTGCCGCTTGCGACAAGTTCTTCGAGCGTAAGGCTCAGCACTTCTCTACCGTTGATAACGAATACGCAGCAAACCTCGCTGCAAAGTTGGCTCTTCTTGAAGAGATGATGCAGGCGGAGGTTAAGTCGTTCGACGACATCAAGGAGTTCCAGCGTCGTTGGAGCGAGATTGGTTTTGTACCTATTCGTCGTAAGGAGGAGCTGCAGAAGCAGTATAAGGCTGCACTCGATAAACTCTTTGCATCGGTGCGCGGTGCTGATCGCGAGCAACAGATGAATAAATTTAAGAACAGAGTCGCTTCGATGCGTGATGCTGGTGATAGACGATTGCAGAATGAGCGCGAGAAGTTATACAACCGTGTAAAGCAGTTTGAGCAGGAGATTCAGACATTGGAGAACAATATCGGTTTCTTCGCCAAGTCAAAGGGCGCAGAGGCTATGATTGCTGCCGTCGAGGAGAAGATTGCTCGTGCAAAGCGCGATATGGCAGATATCATCGAAAGAATAAAATTGATTGATTCACAAGAGTAAAGAGATTAACGAGCGAAGCGCACATTGTTGCGCTTCGCATAAATTTATAACAGAAAACAATTCGTAAAAAGAGAGATGAAAGAGAACAAGAGTACCATTATAGGCTTTGTCCTTATGACGCTGGTGTTTGTGGGTTATATGTTCTACGCAAATCACCAAGCAGCGAAACAACAAGAGGCGCAGATGGCGGCTCAAGTAGAGCAACTTGCCGAGCAGGCATCACAAGCACTCGACACTCCAGCAGAGCAGAAAGCTGAGGCAGAGATTACTGACACGAAGAGCAAGCAGGAGACGAATGTTCCGAAGTTTGTTAGCGACGCAGAGAAGGTTGAGGAGGTAGTCGTTGAGAATGATGTAATGCAGGTTCGTTTCTCAACACTCGGAGCGCAGATTATGGATGTAACCTTGAAAGAGTACACCAAGTTTGCACCAAAGGAGGAGCGCAACGAGTTGGTACATCTTTTCGATCCTGAATCGGCATTCTTCAATATGTCGTACTACTTGAAGGAGAAACTTCGCACAGTAGAGGTTTCGACCGCTTACCGCAACTTTGAGTTATTACCTATTGAGTCGTTGGGCGACAAGAAGGTTGTAACAATGCGTCTGCCTATCGGTAATGGTTCGATTGAACATATCTACACAATCTACAACGAGCAGAAGCCAGAGCGCGACTACTTGGTAGATTTCGAGGTACGACTGAATGATATTGCTCCGCTTATGGCAAACCAAAAGAGCATTGGCGTTGAGTGGCGCAATCGCTCATACCAGAATGAGCGTAGCTTCAAGAACGAGAACACCTACACAACTTTGGTTTACCACTTCCCTGGAGAGGGCGATGTCGAAGATTTGGGAATCTCGGAATCGACGAAGGAGGAGGATATCGCAGCTTCGGTTGATTGGGTTTCGTTCAAGCAGCAGTTCTTCTCCTCTGCCTTGATCGGTCGTTCGGTTGTATTGCGTCAGCCGCAGGTATCGTTCGCTACCGCAGAGGCAAAGTCGGGCTATATCAAGAACTTCGCAATGTCGTCGTCGGTGGATTACACTCCGCAGACATCTCAATACGATTTCTCGTTCTATCTCGGTCCTAACAAGTTCTCCGTATTAAAGAAATTGACCGACAAAAATGGCGATTCGCTTGAGATGGAGCGCATCATCCCTCTCGGATGGATATTCTCTACATATATCAGCCGTTGGGTTGTTATTCCAATCTTCGATTTCTTGCAGAAGTATATCGCTTCATTTGGTCTTATCATCCTTATCCTCACGCTGATTGTAAAGTTGTTGATATTCCCTCTTACCTACAAGAGTTATCTCTCAACTGCCAAGATGCGTGTTATCAAGCCTGAGATCGATGCCTTAAACGCAAAATATCCGCGTCAGGAGGATGCAATGAAGAAGCAGCAAGAGATGATGGCTCTCTACAACAAGGCGGGAATCAGCCCAATGGGAGGTTGTCTACCGATGTTGATCCAAATGCCTATCTTGATTGCGATGTTCCGCTTCTTCCCTGCAAGTATTGAGTTGCGCGGTAAGTCGTTCCTTTGGAGCGATGACCTCTCGTCGTACGATAGCATTCTCGACTTGCCATTCAACATTCCATTCTACGGCGACCATATTTCGCTATTCTGTTTGTTGATGACCATTGTGATGTTCATCTACTCGTACATCAACTATCAGCAGCAGGGCTCATCGCAGCCACAGATGGCGGGAATGAAGTTTATGACGGTATATATGATGCCGGCAATGATGTTATTCTGGTTTAATGACTACGCAAGTGGTCTTTGCTACTACTACCTCTTGTCGAACCTCATTACGATTCTTCAGACCACAATAATTCGATTCACCTTGAACGACGATAAGATTCGTGCCAAGATGAATGCTCACGCAAAGAACACCAAGGGCAAGAAATCACGCTTCCAGCAGCGTTACGAGCAGTTGATGCAGCAGCAGGAGGCTATGGCACGCGAGGAGCAGAAGAGATCAAAGAGAAAGTAGCCTTAACAAAAAAATGGCATTTACTGCAAGCATAACAAACGACGAAGTCTCGGTATTAGAGGCAATACACTTTGATGGGCGCATCGTAGTCGTAGAGACTGCGGATGCGCTCAGCAAAGCGTGTAGAGATTTGTCACGACACGCTCTTATTGGCTTCGACACCGAAACTCGTCCGTCGTTCACAGCTGGTGTCACAAACAAAGTTGCGTTGTTGCAACTCTCAACCGAAGAGTGCTGCTACCTAATTCGTTTGAATAAGTTAGCACTATCCAAAGAGATATTAGCCATTCTTTCGAGCGAAAAAATCAAAAAAATTGGTGCTGATGTTCGCAACGACATCGTTGCACTGAACAGACTTCGACACTTCGTGCCAAAGGGTTTTATCGACTTGCAAAACGAGGTGCCAAAGTACGGCATAGAGGATAAGAGTTTGCGCAAGATATCTGGCATTGTCCTCGGCAAAAAAGTATCGAAGGCTCAGCGTTTGAGTAATTGGGCGGCGAAACAACTAACGCCACAGCAGCAGCTCTATGCAGCAACCGATGCTTGGGTATGTATCGAAATATACCACAAACTTCTAAATAACAAGTAGTATTTGTCCTCTCAAATATTGCAACCTATGAAAAAAATCTTAACTATTATCGCTACGCTATTGTCACTCTCGGTAATGGCGCAGTCTACACCCGATTACTCAAAATTATCGTCGCATCCTCGTCTTATATTGAAAAGGGGAGATATAGACTCTGTACGAAAGAAGATTGCGGCAGATATACCACTTTACAACATACATATCGCAATTGAGGAGAGGGCGAACAAATACCTGAATGCGCCTGTACTCCGACGCATCAAGACGGGAAAAAGATTGCTTGGCATCTCACGCGGTGTATTGGAGAGAGTATGCTACTGCTCCTATATGTACCTCGTAGATGGTAGCGAGATCTACGCTCGTCGCGCCGAGCAGGAGATGCTGGCGGCAGCAGCATTTTCCGATTGGAATCCATCCCACTTCCTTGATGTTGGCGAAATGACCGCAGCGTTGGCAATTGGCTACGACTGGCTATATGATTGGCTATCGCCTGAGAGTCGCAGAAAGATTGAAGATGCCATCATCAAGAAGGGGTTGCGAGCAGCAAATCCCAAAATGTGGTGGTATCGCAGTGACAACAATTGGAATCAGGTCTGCAATGGAGGTATGATAATGGGGGCATTGGCTGTATTTGAGCGAATCCCCGACGAGGCAAAGACTCTTATCGAACGCTCGTTAGCTGGAAATCCTAAGGTGCAGGCATGCTACGGGCCAGATGGAGTCTATCCCGAAGGATTTGGCTATTGGGAGTATGGTACTTGGTACGAAGTGATGCTCATTGAGTCGTTGCGTACAGCACTCGGTACAAGTCTCGATTTGGAAAAAGCACCCGGATTTCTTGAGTCTGCAAAGTTTATGAATTTTATGCAAACCCCTACGGGACTTACATTCAACTATGCCGACTGCGGAAATCCGCGCAATATGATAAACCCACTACTCTACTGGTTTGCACTCGAAACAGGAGATATGTCGCTTGTTTGGCAAGATAGAAATAGACAACTTGAGACAGATCGTGTAAGAGGAATAAACCGACAAGCACCTATCGCAATGCTCTTTGCTTCGCGTTGCAATTTGGAGAAGATTGCACCAATCAAAGAGTCTTTCTGGTCGGGACAAGGAGTGCAGCCACTCTTCCTTTATCGCAAAAGTTTCAGCGACAATACAAGCTCATATCTCGCAGCCAAAGGAGGAACACCAATGCAAAACCACGCACATATGGACTCAGGCTCATTCTTATATGAGTGGGGCGGCGTACAGTGGGCAAGCGATTTAGGCTCACAGAACTACCACTCGTTAGAGTCGAAGGGGTTGAAAATATGGAATCGCGGTCAAAATTCGCAGCGTTGGAGAGTCTTTCGTATAAGCAACTACCCGCACAATACGCTTACGGTAAACGAAAAGTTGCATCAGGTAAAGGGCGATGCAACGATGGATAAGGTATTCGATACAAAGAGTCGTCACGGTGCAAAGTTCAATCTTTCGTCACTCTTCCTCGACCTATCGAGTGCCTACCGAACAATATATATAGATAAGAACGACAAAGTAACTTGCATTGATGAATTGACATCTCAGAACATTGCTTGTGCAGTTCGTTGGAATATGACAACAACCGCCAAAGCCAAAATAGTTGATGACAAGACAATCAGCCTCAGGAGAGGTGGCAAAGAGGTTATTTTGCGCGCGGTATCGCCCAAAGGTGCAAAGGCTTATATTATGAGCAATGCCCCTACAACGCACTACGATTGCGAGAACAAAGGCTCTTGCCGTGTTGGTTTCAGCGTAGATATTGCGCCAAGTAGCAAGTGTAAAATAAAAGTAGAGTTAGAGCCTCAAAAATAGTAGACAAAATATGAATAAGGAGATATTCCGAATAGCTATACCCAATATTATATCCAATATCACCGTACCACTAATGGGTTTGGTGTCAGCGGCTATTGTCGGCAGGGATAGCGGAACGGCAGCTGCTATTGGTGCGCTTAATCTCGGTGTATACATCTTCAACTTCATATACTGGAACTGCTCATTTATTCGTATGGGAACAAGCGGATTGACCGCACAAGCATACGGAGCAGGCGATTTTCACGAAACCACAGCAATGCTGGCGCGAGCAGTGGTTATTTCGTTGGCGTTGAGTGCATTTGTACTCGTATTCCAGCGACCGCTTGGCGAGTTCTCATTATGGCTAATGGGCGGAGATCAAATCGTTGCAGACTACTTCTACGCTCGAATCTGGGCAGTACCTGCCGGCATTCTTCTCTTTGGGCTCTACGGTTGGTTCGTAGGTATGCAGAATGGCGTGATACCAATGGCAATATCAATACTTGTAAACTCTCTCCACATGGTGTTCGGCTGGTGGTTTGTTTTTTCGTTCGATATGGGTATTGTCGGCATCGCCTATGCATCGGTTGTTTCACAATGGATCGGACTCGTCTTAGCGATAATATTGGTGGCATGTTGCTTCCGCAAGACAATGCGAAAGATTGTGCTACGCGAGGTATTGAACTTTGCTTCGATGAAGCGATTCTTCAAGGTTAATGGAGATATCATCGTTCGTACATTCTGCAATGTCGGTGTATACACCTTTTTCGCTGCTGCATCGGCTAAGATGGGCGAAGGTGGCACATGCGATGATGCTGTATTGGCGGTAAACTCAACCCTAATGCAGCTGCTGATGCTCTTCTCCTATATGAACGATGGATTTGCGTACGCTGCTGAGGCAATGACGGGTAGATTTATCGGAGCAAAGGATATGTTCTCGCTGAAAAAATGTCTAAAATATTGTGTTGTGTGGACATTTGCAACTGCTATCATCGCTATTACGCTCTACCTATCAGGCTGGGAGTGGTTATTCACATTCTTCCTCGGCAATGGCTCTGAGCAGGAGTTGGCAACGGTTTTGGCAGTCGCAAAGCGATATATCGGTTGGATCGTTGTAATTCCGTTATTTGCGGCCCTCCCATTTATGCTGGATGGAGTATACGCGGGAGCAACACTTACGCGAGCAATGCGTAACTCTATGCTGGGTGCTACCATCATCTTCTTCATCGTCTATTACTCATTGCAACCCGTAATCGGCAACGACGCCCTGTGGTTAGCATTCCTTACATATATCATCTTCCGCCTTGTATTGCAGTATTTTATGGCAGATAGGTTGCGAGATATATACCGACAGATAGATATCAAATAGAAGATGCAGAGAACTAATCTCTGCATCTTCTTATATTATTTGGTTACCTCTATCTTGCAACCACTCTTCTGCGTCTTGTCAAATTCAAGTGAGTAGTGCTTGCCTGCGTATTCAAATTGAAGCTTCACCGCATCTCGTCCATCACTGCAATTGGTCTGAGGCAATGCACGCAACGACTCATCGCCAACTTGAATAATATGGAGGAAGTGGTCATTGGTCGCAGCCTTCTTTGGCGAAACTTCTACACGCCACTGACCTACTAACGGATGGCTGTTGCTCGGAGTATTTCTCGAACGCTTGTACATTGGATCGCCCTGCTTATATTCAGGAATCGCCCAATTCTTACCATCCGACCAAAATTGCTTGCCTTCTCCACCTATCAACTCAACTACAGCCTTCTTTGGCAGGATTGTGCGGCAAATACTCTTTCCGCCCTGTGACACCTCCATAAACTCCGACTTACCCGTCATAACGGGCTCGGAAGCGGTATGGTAGAGCCAACTCTTTGCATACTCAGGCTTGTCTGACACTACCCTATCGTACACCACGAAGATATCGGGCTTAATCCAGACAAACTCACGAACAACTTGGTCTGCCTTATCACTATGATAACACTTTGTTGCATCCGAAGCAATGTAGACATAATCGGCACTCTCCCTATACGCCAACAACTTACCGCCTTTGTTAACGCGCTGTCCGCCATCATTTGGAACGGGTGCTGATTCCTCATTTTTAGACACCTTACCCCAATATTTAGGCAACTTCTCGCCAGGCATATATATCGTTACGCAGTTATGCGCCACGGTACGACCATAGTAGTGGGATGTATGCTGTCCTAATTGTGGACGAGTTCCTGAATCGAGCGCGCGATAGCCATTCTTGTAGATGACGAAATGGTTGAGATCGTAGTGCTGACGGCTTCTATCTCTACGCTCGGTTAGGAATACGGCGTAAGTATCCTTATCGCCCAAGCCTGAGCGCATAACGATATGTCCGAGATTGGCGAAACGCTTAGATTGTCTATTTGGCGCATCAGCAATGACCTCAGCCTCATCATTCTCGAAGTGATAGCGATGGAGAAGCGGCATAAACGGCATTGACGATGCACGACTATTTGGCTCATTATATCTGGCCAGCAACGATGAGAACCAATTAAATTTATCGGGTTGGCTCGCAACCATAAGATTTGCAATTTCTCGGATATAAACTACTGATCGACGAGGTAGCTTGTTGTTCGAATGATTCGAATCTCCGAGTCCGAACTCTCTATTCTCAGGCAGACGCATCCAATCGAAATAGTGCAGGTAGCCCATCATATACTTCATCTGCGGTGCAAGGTCTATCCCCGTAGCAGAACGGAAGGTGTAGATAAAGTTAAACTCTGCCATCGGATAGTTATCAAAGCCCATAGCGATAGTTCCCGAATTAATACCACCACTCCTTCCGACCATCTTAGCACGATGCACAGTCATCTTTTGATGTTGATCGTATCCATTGCGCAGCATCTGCTTACACGCTTCGTCATCGATTCCGTCACCATAAAAGGTTAAGCCTACATACCAAGGTAGTGCCGCGCTACCACTGAAGCTCGACTTATGATCTGATATATTCTCGCGCTGACGCTTCTCGCGCACACCCTTACCGTGCCATGCCAGGTCGTTTGTTGCTTTGTAGAGGCGTGTTCCAAGACTTGCGCACTCCTCCGCAGTGAGATCGTTATAAATCCAATCGTATGCGCAGAGCAGCGATATTATCGGGAAATTCTGTCCGCTGACCGCAATATTGTTATTCAATCGCACTTCGTAGTAGCCTATTGACTTTTCGAGTAAGAGTTTCGTCAAATCGAGATATTTTTTCTCCTTTGTAATAACCCAAAGTATTGCAGCCTCTGATGCTCGAAAGCTGTATTGCATATTCGAGTTACCCGCCTTGAGTTCATTCTTAATCTCGATGCCCCTCTTCTCCATTCGTGCAATGCGTCGTTGCATTCCAGTGAATGTCTGATTCTCGAATAGCATAGCGTTGCTCTCAAGCTGCGAAATATCCTCCGCATTAAAGAATAAGCGAGGGTGTTCATTGCGAAGCAAATTCATCCACTCGTAATCATTTGCTTTAAGTTGTGCAAACGCAGCGGTTGAGACAAACAACAGTGAGAGTAAAATAGAAAATAACCGTTTCATAGTGGTAGTTTTAGGGTTTCACTACTACAAAGATACTATTTTTAGTTGAAAGTTAAAAATAATTATAGTAGCATTTTACAAAACAAAACAAATATGCAAAGACTCAAATAAAAGTAACTCTTCCCCAACTCCGTAACATATTTTGTTGGAAATTGGCGTTAAATCTTCAAACAAAATTTTTTAATTCTTAATTAAATAGTGTATCTTTGCGCTAATAAATAGTTCATAAAACTATGAAACAAAGAGTTACCCTTTACGACAAGACCTTCGAGGTAATGATTCCAGCCGAGGAGATTGATAGAGCTGTGGCAAAGGTTGCCGAGCGTCTCAATGCAGACTACGGCTCGACAGAGAAGCCTCCTATTTTTGTAGGTGTACTGAACGGTTCGTATATGTTCCTTGCAGACCTTGTTCGCAAGACGACATTCAACAACGAGGTTACATTCGTGCAGATATCTTCGTATGTAGGCACACAATCAACGGGAACTATCAAGCAGAAACTTGGTATCGACTTCGACATCGAAGGACGCGATATTATATTAGTGGAGGATATTGTTGAAACGGGACACAGCATCAACCACATGATAAACTATCTCCACTCGCTCAAGCCAAATTCAGTGGAGGTTTGCACACTCTTTTTTAAGCCCGAAAAGTACCTCTACGAGCTACCAATCAAATATTGCGCAATGGAGATTGGCAACGAGTTCATTGTTGGCTATGGTCTTGACTACGACCAAATTGGTCGCAACCTCAAGGATATATATGTTTTAGCAAATGAGTAACGAAACTGTATTAGAGGGCGGTTGCAAATTGCCCCTTGTAGAGGATTTCTACACAATTCAAGGCGAGGGCTTCCATACGGGAAAGCCCGCCTATTTTATTCGCCTTGGAGGTTGTGATGTCGGATGCGCGTGGTGCGACGCGAAATACACTTGGAATCCTCGTATGTACCCTCCAACTGCTATTGAGGAGATAGTCGAGCGTGCCGTAGCATGTGCTGCACAGTCCATCGTTATCACGGGAGGCGAGCCTCTACTCTACCCTCTCGGTCCACTTACCCAAATGCTCAAGGAGCGAGGTCTGGCAATTTTTCTTGAGACATCTGGCTCGCACACCTTTTCAGGCGAGTTCGATTGGGTATGCTTGTCGCCCAAGCGCAAGTCTGCTCCACTCGACGAAGCGTATCCTCGCGCCGACGAATTGAAGGTTATTATTCAGAGTGAGGAGGATTTGAACTGGGCTGAGGAGTGCGCTGCAAAAGTAAGCGATAGCTGTATGCTATTTCTGCAACCTGAGTGGAGCGTAGCAGAGAAGATTATGCCTACACTCGTAGAGTATGCCAAGCGTAACCCGCGTTGGAGCATCTCAATACAGAGTCACAAATATATGAGAATCCCTTAATCGAAGGAGAGATGGGCAAAAAGAGGCGTCGAGAGAGAGACATCGAGGAGGTTATAATCAACACCGTCGACACGGGCAAGAGATATGCCTGGGTGATAACTCTTGTTGCTGCAATCGTATTGGGTATTATCCTAATTGGAAGACCTCTCATCTCTCTGATTCGCACCTCAGCCGAAATCAAAGAACTAAACAAGGAGAAAGCTCTCTACGAAGCGAGCATCCGACGCGACAGCCTACTGATTGAGAATCTGAAAAACGATGAGTTTTTAGAGCAATTTGCTCGCGAGAAATACTTTATGCAGGCTAAAGGCGAGCAGGTATTTATCGTAGAGGATTAATCATTATCCCCAAAGTGGTTGTACCCACCTCCACCATCAAGGGCATACACCACTCTGCCATTGCTATCCTCCCAACCAATATAATAGCAGTCGTAATTAGGGCGCACAACTTTACCTATTTTATATAGGGGTTTTCCAAACTGCTGCTCAAAACTCTGCATTAATGATTCTGCCTCGCGCCTATCAACAGTAAATAGCAATTGGTAATCCTCGCCCCCACATATCGCATCTTGAAACGAAGCACCACGAGCGACAGGAACTCCATCCATTGAAATAATAGCCCCCTTCTTTGACCTGTCAAGTATATGTTGCAAGTCGGAACTAATGCCATCCGAGATATCGGCCATTGCGTGAACTGCGTCCTGCTTTCCAAGCCATTCGCCTTCACAAACTTGAGCCTCTGGTGCGAGATGAATCTTTGCATTTCGTGTTGATAGTTTTCCTGCAAGCACATCGCGCAGCCCTGCAGCTGATGCTCCAAGTCTGCCCGTAACCACTATAACATCGCCCACTTTGGCTGCTGAACGACGCTTGATATTCGCCATCGGAGCGCGACCAATAGCCGTAACACTTATGCACACACCCGATTTTGAGCCTACCGTATCGCCACCAATTAGCTTTACGCCATACTTTTTCGATGCCTTCTTGTATCCGCGCATAAACTCAGCAGACCAATCGCCAAATCGTTCCTTTGGCAGAGCCAACGACAACATAGTTGCCACAGGTTTTGCTCCCATAGCAGCAACATCGCTAATATTTACCATCAACGACTTGTAGCCAATCTGGAACGCCGAACTCTTATCTGTCAAGAAGTGAATCTCCTCGTTGAGCATATCAGATGTAAAGACCAGAGCCTCGCCGTTGCCGATTGGTAGTACTGCACAATCATCGCCAATGCCCTCGAAACCATTATTCGGCATTGAGCGAAACATTTCACACACCGACTCAATAAAGTCGAACTCCCCGAAAGCCCTATCTGCCATCATTTTCATCGCCTTACAACTCCTTTAATTGTTGATATAAACTCCTTTAACGCCTCTAAGCGACACACCCACGCGCCAAATGCGTACACGACAACGCCAACCGCAATTTGCATCAACAACTGCCATATTGCAGCAAGCTCAGCAGAATAACACCCGACCGCCCTTACCGAAATATACATCACAGCAGTGAGCAGTAATGAAGGTGCGAGTGTGCGCGCCATCTGCGACCACGAAAGAGAGGTGTAACGCCTTGTAGCTGCGAAATTTACTACAAACTCGACAATCGTCATCGCTACCAAACCGTAGGCAATCGCCATAGTAGAATGGGGAATGGTCAAGGCCAAAACAGCTGTCATTATAGCTTTTTTCAGCAGCTCCAAGCGGAAAAGAATAGAGCCATTGCTATGTACCTTCAGCACATTATACGCAACCATCGCCAATGGATAGAAAACTCCCGACAAGGCTATAATCTCGAAATATGGCACGGTTGGCAGCCATCTTTCGCCCAACAACACTCTGAACAATGGCTCGGCAACAGCCGACATTCCAACAACAGCTGGAGCCATAACAAATATATTTATCAAGAGTACTTTACGGTAGCTCTCAGCAAATTTTCTCTCATCATCCCGAATCTTCGCCAATGCAGGATAGGTTACACTCTGCACTGAAAGGACGGCCGACTGCACGGGCAGATCCTTTATCTTTTGTGCTTGATTGAAATAACCAAGCGTATCTGCGGAGTATATCTTACCTATAAAGAGTTGCGCCACATTATTGTACACGGTTGAAACAATATCCGTAGACATCAATCTGAATGAGAATGGGGCCATATCGCGCCAAGCCGATGAGTTGAACGAGCCTTCGCCACGCCATCCACCTCGCCACCACAACAATAGCGACTTTGTTGTAACAACCAACAGTCGTTGCGCCACTAATGCCCAGACGCCTCCTCCACAGACAGCAATTGCCATTGCAGCAACACCTGCAACAAGAGAGGCTATAAAATTTATACGCGACAAAACTCCAAAACGAAATTCACGGGCAAGTCGTGTATTCTGAATTATACCCAATGCATTTATGGGTAAAAGCAAGAAAAGAACAGGTGCAATCTTGTTGATAATATGCAAATTGTAATATCTTGCCAACAAGGGCGACGCCGCAACCAAAAGCATATACAACACCGCAGACACCGCCATATTGAATAGGAACACCGACTTGTAATCGTCGTTTGTTGGCTCTTTTTTGCGAAGTAGAGTCTGCGAAAAACCGCTATCAACAACCACCAACGCAACAGCCGTAAAGAATGTCAGAATCGCCATAACTCCGAAATCCTCAGGAACGAGCATTCTTGCAACAACAACACTTACGACCATCTGCAACAGCATCGAGCAGACCTTCTCGGCTGTACTCCACGCAACACCAGTTGCAACTTGGTCGATAAGTCGGCGTTTCATATTTCAAGGGAGAAATTTATCGTTTCAGCAGAGCCTCGACACCCAAACGGTATGAGTCCAAGCCAAAACCAGCGATAGTGCCTACACAAGTAGCACCAAGAAGAGATGTGTGGCGGAACTCCTCACGAGCAGCCACATTCGAGATATGAATCTCAACAACAGGCACAGACACCGCATCTACGGCATCGCGCAATGCCACAGAGGTATGTGTGTAGCCACCAGCATTAAACAGAACGCCATCGTACTCGCCCTCTGCTCTATGGAGCGCATCTATCAACTCGCCCTCGATATTGGATTGAGCGTAGTCGATAGTATGCTCTGGATACAAGGTGCGGAGTCGAGGAATAAACTCCTCGAAACTCTCCGCGCCATATACCGATCTATCTCGCCTACCCTGCAAATTGAGGTTAGGCCCGTTTAAGATTAAAAGTTTCACTTTTAATAAAAGCTATTAGCTATTAGCCATTGGCCATTAGCATTTTCCAATATACACAACTTAATATTGACTAAATTGGAGGAATTTCAAGGCTTGCGTAGCGTGAAAAACCGCAGCATACTTGGCGTATGTGAGGATTTTGAGCGCAAGCGTAACGCAGAAATTACCCAATTTTGTCGATATAACTATTTAGCTGATAGACAAGCCAAAGCAATCGAATACTTCTTCGACAAGGCTGAATCGCCACGCGATGTCAAGACGCAAGGCTTAGTTGCACCTACAACCATAGCAGCCAACTCGCCACCGCCAATATGCGACACGCTCTTGAAGAATACATTGCCCGACTCCAAATTAGGGAACAACAAGCAGTCTGCATCGCCTGCAACAGCCGAACCCTTAATCTTCTTATGCTCTGCAACCTCCTTATAGAGGGCAATATCGAGCGACAACGGACCATCAACAATCACATTGCCAAGCTGACCTCTATCGCCCATCTTCGCAAGAATTGCTGCCTCTGCCATCGAAGGGATATTTGGATTCACCAACTCCATAGCCGAGATGCAAGCAATCTTCGGAGTCTTAATTTCGAGTGTATTTGCAACCTGTGCAAGATATTTAATAAGTACTTGCTTGGTCTTCAAATCTGGCAATGGCAACACCGCAATATCCGATGCAAGAAGCAACTTGTGGTAGCCTGCCCACTCAAATACTGACACATGGCTCAAAGTACCCTTTGGCGGGAGAAGTCCCTCCTTGATAATGCCACGCATATAGACATCGGTCGACACCAAGCCCTTCATCAACACATCGGCCTCACCCGATGCGGTAGCCTTAACAGCAGCCGAAACCGCTTTTGCTGGGCTCTTTTCATCCACAATTACGAATACCGACGCATCAATACCCAACTCTGCACAGGTCTTTTCGATAACCTCCTTGTCGCCAAAGAGAGTAGCCTCTACGATGCCATCCTTGTAAGCATCGTAAACCGCCTCAATAGTGTGAGAATCCTGACCATATGCGACTGCCAAACGCTTGCGACCACGCGCACGAGCAGCATCTACTATTTCTGATAAATGTTTCATATTTTTAGCTTTTAGCCATTGGCCATTAGCCATTGGCTTTTAATTCTTAATTCTTAATTCTTAATTAATCAATCGATAGGTATCCTGTGCGATAACCAACTCCTCGTTAGTAGCGATTACGGCAACCTTAACGCGCGAAGCATCTGTCGAAATGATAGTATCCGTACCACGAGTTACATCGTTGACAGCATCATTCAACTCAACGCCCATGAACTCCATGTTGTGCGATACCCAACGACGCAAGTCAGCCGAGTTCTCGCCAACACCGCCAGTGAAGATAATCAAGTCGCAACCGCCCATCAACGCAGCATACTTACCAACATACTGCTTTACGCGGTCGTAGTACATATCGCGAGCGAGAATTGCGCGCTCGTTTCCTGCGTCGTATGCAGCATCAATATCACGCATATCGCTCGACACACCCGACACAGCCTCGACACCCGACTTCTTGTTGATCATTGTGTTAATGGTAGCGAAGTCCATACCCTCATGCTCAGCGATGTAGAGAACTGCGCTTGGATCAACATCTCCACAACGAGTACCCATCATCAAACCATCAACAGGCGAGAAGCCCATCGAAGTGCAATATGATTTACCATTCAACACAGCCGTTACCGAGCCGCCATTACCGACATGGCAGGTGATAATCTTCGAGTTCTCGAGATCAAGACCACACAACTCCGCACCACGCTTTGCAACAAACTTGTGGCTTGTTCCGTGGAAGCCATAACGACGCACGCGATACTTATCGTAATACTCCATAGGGAGTGCATACAAGTAGTTTCGAGCAGGGATGGACTGGTGGAACGAGGTGTCAAAAACCGCAACCTGCGGAACAGAAGGCAACACCTTCTCAATCGAGAGAATACCCTCCAAGTTTGCAGGGTTGTGCAATGGAGCGATTGCGAACAACGAGCGAATCTTCTCCTTAGCCTCCTCAGTCACGACGCAACTATCAGCGAAGAACTCGCCACCGTGCGCAACGCGATGACCAACAGCCTTCACCTCGTCAAGCGATGCGATAACACCATGCTCAGCATGAGTCAAAGCCTCCAACACAAGACGGATACCCTCTGTGTGGTTAGAAATTGGCTGATGGAGATGGTAATTCTCCTTGCCTACTGGCTTGTGTACCAAATCTCCCTCTGGCAAACCAATACGATCTACAATACCTTTTGCGAGCAATTTGTGAGCAGCAGCCTCGACATCGAGCACTTGATACTTAATCGACGAGCTACCGCAATTCAATACTAAAATAACCATTTTTATACTTTTTTTATGATTTGTTTGCGTTATTGCTACAAAGATAGTAAAAATCTTCGATTCGGGGATAACAAATATCACTTTTTTGCTATATTTGCAGTGTTATGAAGAGATTTATTTCATTATTGACTCTATTTATTGCGATTTGTGCAGTTGCAATTGCCAAGCCATACTCTATTAGAGAAATTCCGAATGTGCAACTCGCAGACCGCCATCGTTACACCTCAAACCCCGATGGCATTCTCTCGACTGAGGCTGTTCAAGCGATAGACATCGCATGCGATTCGCTACGCACAAAGGGTGTTGCGCAGGTGGCAGTTGTGGCAGTAAACGACATCGCATCCGACGATGTTTTCACATTTGCCCACGAACTATTTTCGAGTTGGGGTGTTGGTTCAGATAAATCCGATAACGGATTGGGAATCATTCTTGTACTCGACAAGCGAGAAATTCGATTTGTGACGGGTTACGGTTTGGAAGGCACACTTTCCGACGCTATCTGCAAACGCATTCAGCAACGCTATATGGTCGGGCCTCTTGGCGCAGGCAACTACGACAAAGGTATGGTCGATGGCATTGCAGCAGTGTCTACCCTACTCTCATCGGGCGAACTGCCTACAACCAATGAAGATGACTTGACCGAAGGGGAAATTATCGCTCTTTTCGGAGCAATGTTTGCCTTTTTTGCACTGTTAGTTTTATTGGTATTTTTCATATACCGCGCAGCGCACAAATGTCCGAAGTGCGGAAAACATCACATAAAGCACACCAACAGCCAAATCGTGAAGAATACTCGCACCCTTCAACTTATAGATCAAACATTCGTTTGCCCCAACTGCGGACACTCGTTCGTAAAGCGCGTGCGACACGAGAAAGCGCCAGTAGTTATTGTTGGCGGAGGTGGCAGTCGTGGCGGATTCGGCGGCGGAGGCTTTGGTGGTGGCTTCGGCGGAGGAAGTTTCGGTGGCGGAGGCGCAGGGTCGAGGTTTTGACAAACCAAATTGAGAATTGAGAATTAAAGGTATATTTATTTTAATTAACAGCTAATGGCTAATGGCTAAAAGCAAAAATAACAGAACTATGAAAAAGACAATTTGGATTATTGTAGCTGCATTGGTGGTTATCGTATGCGGCTATTGTTGGACAACTTACAACACATTGGCAAAGCTCGGACAGGGCGTAGAGACCGCTTGGGCAGATGTTGAGACACAGTATCAGCGTCGTGCAGACCTTATCCCTAACCTCGTTTCGACCGTAAAAGGTTACGCAAAGCACGAGCAGGAGACACTCGACCAGGTGGTAGAGGCTCGCGCAAAAGCGTTGGCAGGTGGCGCAAATGTCGAGGAGTATGCTGCTGCACAGCAGCAGGTTACAACGGCTCTCGGTCGCTTGATTGCTATTTCGGAAAACTATCCCGACCTCAAAGCAAATCAGAACTTCTTGGAGTTGCAAGCGCAGTTGGAGGGAACAGAAAACCGTATCGCCGTTGCCCGCAACAAGTACAACGAGGTGGTAAAGATTTACAACACCAAGACCGTAACCTTCCCATCGAACTTAATTGCCAAGATGTTCGGCTTCGAGAAGAAGCAACTCTTTGCCGCAGCCGCAGGCGCAGAGAAAGCACCGGAGGTGGCTTTCTAAATTATCAGCTTTTAGCCATTAGCCATTAGCTATTGGCTTTTAGTGAGATTAGAGAATATAGGGAGTTTAGCGATGCGATTCTCCCTATTCTCATTAAATTCTCTAAATCCTTTATACTCGCTACTGCTGGGTATCGAAAACGACATATATGGTTGTAGTGGACAAAAGATGCCGAGCAGAAAATTCTGCTCGGCTTCTTTTTCAGACCATTACCATCTGTTATTTTAGAAGTTATATCCCTGAATCTTATCTGCATAATCTTTCCAGCCTTCGGCAGCCTTATACGCAGGCACTGAGTTAAGAGGAACATAAATGTAGTACTGAACATCCTCCATATCATAGAAAATACCATTGCCAGCATCTGGCGGTGTTACCGCTTTGCAATATACACTCTTTAAATTTTTACATGCGTCAACAAATTTTCCTGATATTGTTTTAAATGTCGAAGGAATTACAATCTCCTCCAAAGTACCGATTCTATTAAAAGGACGATAGGCAGCTTTGGTAACCCCCTCAGGTATTTCATATTTGGTAACACCATAAGCTGCAAAACCATACAATACATTATCTTTTATCAGAGATAGACCATCTTCTGTTGCAAATTTTCCCTTAAATCCTTGAATCATGTTCGGGCCAGTGATAATACCATCACCGACAAAATCTGTTACACTTTCTGGTATAACAAATACAATAGGATTCTGCGGATAGTTAATACAAAAATACGCCAAACTTGTTATACCATCTGGTAGTGCATATTCACCAGCTGGAATATTTTGAGCAACATTTATCAATTTATTGTCAAATATAAAGCAACGATTATCTGAAGACGCATGTTTTCCGTAAAAATATTCCATGCCCAAACAAGACATAAAAGGTGATAAGCCTACTTCAACCAAGTTGTCTGATAGTGTAACGCTAGTTATCTGTTGGCATGCTTGAAATGCGTATTTCCCAATTGATTTCAAACTTTGAGGTAAAACTACGCTACCTTTCATTTTTTTACAATTCGAAAACGCTCCTTTACCTATACTTTCTATGTTTTTACCAAAATTAACACTTTTTAGTGATGTGCAGCCACCAAATGCATCGTTCCCGATTGTTATCACACTATCAGGAATAGTGATACTGTTCAGCGATTCGCAGTATCTAAAACAATCGTTCGGTATTTTTGTGGTTTTCTCAGGGATATTAATCTCTTTTAGCGAACTACACGTCGAGAAACAGTACTCTCCTAATGTCTCTACATTTTTTCCAAGTGTTACTCTCTCCAATTTTGCCAAATTGCCAAATGTAGTTCTACCGATTGAGGTTACACTATCAGGAATATCAATTGAGATAAGATCATCGCAACAATATGCAAATGCCTGAGATGCGATTGTTGTTACACTGTTTGGAAGAGCAATATATTGGAGGGTATAACCACTTCCTTCGTTTAAATCGGCTTTCGAGCCAAACGAGTATTGACCGATAGTTGTAACCTCTCCATCAAACTTGAACACAAAACATCCCTTCTGCCAATCGTAGAGATTTGAAACGATATTTGCACCGAAGAGTTCTACATCAGTTTTATTGTTTGCATTTGTTGGAACAAGAGTCTTGCCATCAGTTGAGAGATAGTAAATTTCGTTATTAGCAGGAACAATCGAAATGCCTTCACTGTACCAACGCTGTGGTACGATAGGGGTATATTCCGATGTACGGTCGTTATTGCCGTCAGAAATCTCCATGCGAAGCGATGCTGCCTGCAAGTCTGTATAGAACTCAGCCGACAAATTCTCGCCCGAAACGGCAACGGTTACGATTCCATTCTCTGCATCAGCCTTAAAAGATGTGATAGGCATATCAACAAACACCAACTCTTCACCTTCGTAGAGTGCCTTAACCTTTACGCACTCTTCCCATTTGATAGACAAACTATTTATTGCGTCTTTAGGTGCAATCTCATATTTGAGTGTTATAGTTGCCGACTCGGCAGATGTGATGACCTTAACCGCATCGTTACCACTCTCAATAAGCGACACAGACTGAATACGATTTACAAGGTCGGCTACAGTCTCCTCTAATGCCTCGAGTCGCTTTTCGATATCGTCGAGTCGCGAGTTAATTGTTGCCAATTCGTCATCAATGCGCTGATTTACAGCTGCAATCTCCTTGGCAATCTGCTCGTTGATAACACCTGCAAAGTCGTTGATAGCACTCTCGATAGCACTCTTGTACGACTCTTCAACCTCGCTCTTCAATGTCTCGAGCGATGCCACCAAAGCCTCAATCTCCTTGCGCAAAGACTCGCTCTCCTCGGTCAAAGCAGCCGTCAAAGCGGCAATCTGTGCATCAACATCAGCGATTGTCGCATAGCCAGCCAACTGCTCGTTTACCCACTGCTTCATCGACTCCTCAGAAGCCTCGAGAGCAGCATCAAGAGCCTCAGTCGAAACACCGTCAAACTCAGCAAGCATAGCCTTGAGCGTAGCCAACTCAGCGGCAAGAGCGTTGTACTGCTCCATAGTGGCAAAGGTGGCCTCAACCCAATCCTTCATCTCGGCGAGGTCACCCTCGGTGTAGCCCTGCAGATTGGCAATCATCTGCTCCAATGCCGCTACGCGCTCTTCAAGAGCAGCAATTACATCCTTAACGCCGTTGTCGCTACCACGCGTTGCAGACTGCTCACTCGCTTTGAGCGATTCGATTGTCGAGTTCAAAGCTGACTTTACGGTCTCAAGGGTAGCTATAGTTGCGGTGATATTTGCACCTTGCTCCTCGATTGTGGCAATCTTTGCCGCTTGCTCAGTAGGTGGATTTACTAAATCGTTACCACCATCATTTGCTCCTGCATTGTCAGTTTGACAACCCATTGCAGTCATTCCAACTGCTGCTAATAATAGAAGAAATTTCTTCATAGTTGTAATTGTTTTGTTTGCCCACCAACCCCGAATGTGCGGTTATTATAATAAAGAAAGTGTGAGGTTGATTCTCGTTTATCTGACACGAGGCTCTGGAATGCCCTTACAACAAATAAACAATACCCCACACCCGTATTCAAGTGTAGGGCAACGAAAGTGCCATAACACCAAATACACGGTGACGAGTGTGTTGCTCTCCTTGTTGTAATGAAATTTTCCAGATTTCGTGTCAAGGATAAAAGCTAATACACTTTCATCAAATATGTCTGCAATCCAAGGACTGCGCTACAAATTTATAAACTTATTTTCGTTTTTTTCATAAATTCCACAAAAAAAGAGCGAGAAAAATTCTCGCCCTCAATAACTACTCACTACTCTCTACTCGTTACTCACTGATTTTTCCTTTTCCGTACGCCTCGATTACAGATGGGGAGATTGCCATACTCGAGAAGCCACCATCGTGGTAGAGATTCTGCATCGTAACCTTGCGAGTCAAGTCCGAGAAGAGTGTAACTACATAGTCGGCACAATCGTCTGCCGTGGCGTTGCCAAGTGGCGAAATCTCGTCTGCCATCTCAAACCACTTGCCAAGTCCTGCAATGCCCTGCCCCGCCGTTGTCATTGTCGGCGACTGTGAAACGGTATTTACGCGCACCTTGCACTTCTTGCCGTAAATCGCTCCGAACGAGCGAGTTATACTCTCCAACAACGCCTTTGCATCAGCCATATCGTTATAGCCGATAACGGTGCGTTGCGCTGCGATATAGGACAACGACACCACCGAGCCATACTCCGCCATTGCATCTTTCTGATAGAGCGTCCGCAACAGTTTGTGGAACGACAGAGCCGAAATATCGATTGTCTTTAACATATTTTGGTAGTTGGTATCCTCATAGGGGATATTCTTGCGCACATTTGGCGACATTCCGACAGCGTGAAGCACGAAGTCAATCTTTCCACCAAAATGCTCCAATGCTGTATCGACCAAGTTTTGTAAATCTTCAACCGAGGTTGCATCGGCAGGAACAACCAATGCTCCAGTCTGCTCCGCCAACTGATTTATTGTACCCAAACGAATTGATACTGGGGTATTTGTGAGGAGAATCTCTGCGCCCTCCTCCACTGCTCGCTCGGCAACTTTCCACGCAATCGATAACTCGTTGAGTGCGCCGAAGATAATACCGCGCTTGCCTTTCAAAAGATTATAAGCCATAACCAAAATTTAAGTTATTACGCGACAAAGATAGAAAAAATTCGTTATTTCAGCCCTTTTTATTACGGTTTTGATGCACAAGCGACAATAATTGTGAAAAATAGATTAACTTTGCGCTCGAAAGCACGAAATAATAGAAATAAGTATATAATAGCGACTATGAAAAATTTTAACAGCGACTCTTCGTCTGCACTTTCGCGTTTCGCAAAGGATAAGCGTCTGCGCACCGAACGCACCACAACTTCACGCAGTGAGCGTGCAACTTCGACTCGTTCCGCATCAGCACGACCTGCTGCAACTCGCACCGAGCGTACAAAGCGAGCATCGTTCAATCCGAACTTTACCGATGATAATCGTTTGAAGGAGTACGGAAGCGAGAATCGCCGTGGAACAGGAAGAACACAGCGCGGAGCAACAACCGCAAGCGGCGGAGATCGCAAGCCATTCGCGGGCGGTCGTAATAGAGAGCGAAACTCCTTCGGAAAGAGTGGAAAGAGCAGCGCAAGTCGTTCATTCAGCGGCAAGAGTGAAGGATTTAAGGGAGGTCGCAAGCCGATGAGCAAGGGTAAGCCTGCAGCCGAGCGCAACTATCCAAAGTACAATCCAAACAAAGTTACAGGCGATATTCGTTTGAATCGCTTTGTTGCGCAGTCGGGACTCTGTTCGCGTCGCGAGGCAGATGACTTTATTGCAGCAGGACTTGTTAGCGTCAATGGCGTTATCGTAACCGAGCTTGGTACAAGAGTAAAGCCTACCGATGTTGTAAAGTTCAATGACGAGCGTTTGCAGGGCGAGAAGAATGTTTACCTCGTATTGAACAAACCAAAGGGATATGTAACAACTCTTGAGGATGACCACGCTGAAAAGACCGTTATGGAGTTAGTACAGAACGCCTGCAAGGAGCGCATCTACCCTGTTGGTCGTCTTGATAAGAACTCTCTCGGATTGCTACTATTTACTAACGACGGAGATATAACTCGACAACTCACGCACCCATCATTGCGTAAGAAAAAGATATACGAAGTAACTTTAGATAAAGCACTTACTCGCGCTGACTTTGAGCAGCTTGCTGAGGGCATTACACTCGAAGATGGAGATATCTATTTCGACGAAATTTCATATATCAAGGATGACAAGAAATCGGTTGGTGTAGAGATTCACTCAGGTCGAAATCGTATCGTGCGCCGTATGTTCGAGCATCTCGGTTATAAGGTCACAAAGCTCGACCGTGTCTACTACGCAGGTTTGACAAAGAAGAACTTAAAGCGCGGAGCATGGCGATTCCTCACATCGGACGAGGTGGCGCGTCTTAAGGCTGGAAGATACGAGTAAATTGAGAATTGAGAATTGATAAATGACAAAAGAGTCAGGATGAAGCCTGGCTCTTTTTATTTAACCTCTTTGTGATACGCCTCGCGGAAGGCACCAGAAGTTAGGGTTATGCGGCCACAGTGTGCATAACCCATCTTTTTTAGAAGGGAGCGCATAGCGAGATTATCACAATGAGTATCGATGCGGATATCGGCAATTCCCCGTTCACGACACAACTCCTCCGTATAGTACAAAATCTCCTTGGCTATACCCTTTCTACGACACTCATCAGCAACGGCAATTCGATGTACCACGGCGTAGTGATTTTCGTTCAGCCACCCACGCCCCTTAATCTCCGAATAGGTCGGCTCGCCATCAAAAGACACAACAAATGTCGCAGTTACAACTCCATTTAATTCAACAACATAGTTATTACTATGTGATATATCGCTTGATATTAGTTCACGGGTAGGATAACCATCTTGCCACTGGTCTATACCATGTTTAGCAAACCACCCTTGAGCATCGGAAACAAGCTCCATAATACGCTCCAAGTCGTTTTCGTCACCTTTGCGGAAACGGAGATTTTTACGAATGCCTTTCAGCTGGCGACTTAACTCCTTTTCGCATCCTCCAGTAACGCTATTGAGTAGCGAATGAAACTCTGCCGAGTGATTATGATGTACCGTATGACACAATTCATGCAACACAACAAACTCCTGCAAATGGGTTGGCAAAGTCATAAGGAATAGCGAGAGCGAAAGATTATTGCGCGATGTGCAACATCCCCATTTTGAACGAGTTGCGCGAATTGTAACGCGTCCGTACGAAAATCCATGCTGGCGAGCCAATCGCTCCACCATTGCTGGCAAAATTCGCTTAGCCTCACGACGCAGCGCCTCAATTTGCATAGGCGAATAGTCTGCACCCTGCATCGCCCGTTCTGCGATCTTTTCGCGCATCTGCAACACCCACTCCACCTTCTCTTCCAAAAAGCGCAATGCCTTGGCGGTTGAAACAAGGCGCGGATATGACAATCGCACCTCGCCCGACGGCTTTACCGAGAGCGAAATGCGACTTGTAGTCCAACGCTGGCGCAACGAAATATCGCCAAGACGAGGGTGTTTATATATCTTATCCATCAATTCAGATAAGGCGATTCAAATATTTAATCTCCAATTCGTTGGCGAACAACCTCAAACAACATTATTGCCGCAGCAGCCGAGACATTCAACGACTCGATTGCGCCAATCATCGGAATTGCCAACTGCTCATCGCACAACTTCAAAACCTCCTTCGAAATACCATTCTCCTCCGAGCCCATAACGATAACGGTTGGCTTGGTCAAGTCGGCATCGTACATCAACTTACGGCTATGCTCGGTAGCAGCAACAATCTGAAAGCCCTCGGTCTGCAACGACTTCAAAGTATTGCGAATTGAGCCGACACGCGCCACCGGAATACGGGTTAAAGCTCCTGCCGACGAGCGAATAGAGTCTGCATTTACTGGAGCTGAATTTTTCAGCGAGGAGATAATGCCGTGAGCTCCTGCACACTCTGCCGAACGAGCAATGCCGCCAAAATTGCGCACATCCGTAACATTGTCGAACACGACGATAAGCGGCGTTTCATCCTCTGGGACGCGCTCTAAGATATCGGCAACCTCCACATAATCAATCGCTGCTATAACCGCCACTACGCCTTGATGATTTCCTCGAGTCATTCTATTCAACTTCTCGACAGGTACCTCTTGATAGTGGCGACGATGACGATAGCAGAGGTCTTTCAGGTCAGTCATCAACTGCCCCTCCGCGCCCTTGCGAATGTAAATTTTTTCAATCTGCTTGCCCGACTCAATAGCCTCAGCTACGGGACGGATTCCAAAGACAATATTCTCCATATTACTGCTGTTCAGTTATTTCTACTTCGTAAGACGCTTTTTCCCACTCGTGCATCAAGTGGTCATAACGCTCTTTCAATCCATCATACGCCTTGTAATCCTCGGCGTTATACTCTGTCGCTGTGGCAAAGCGAGCTTCATAATCGGCAATTTGCTTCTCAACATCTGCCAACTCAGCCTCAATCTGCTCAACATTTTTGCGAAGTTTGCGGAGCAACTTCTCCTGCTCCTTCTTCTGCTCGTAGGAGAGTTTCCCCTGCGATTGCTCCTGCTTTGCCGCACTCTCAACGGGAGCTTTACGCTCTATTTCGTGCAGATTTTCGAGTTTACGCTTTTCGAGGAAGTAGTAGATTCCTCCCAGATATTCGCGTACTCCCCCATCGCGGAACTCGTACACCTTATCAACTATTCCATCCAAGAACTCACGGTCGTGCGACACAACGACCACCGTGCCATCGAACTTCTGCAATGCAGTTTTAAGGATATCCTTCGAGCGCATATCCATATGGTTGGTAGGCTCATCGAGAATTAGCAAATTGTGCGGCTCAAGCATCATACGCGCCATTGCCAAACGCGAACGCTCTCCACCCGACAAGACCTTCACTTTCTTGTCTATATCCTCTCCTCGGAACAAGAAAGCACCAAGTATATCGCGCAAGCGAGTGCGAATATCGCCTACTGCAACTCTATCAAGGGTATCGTACACAGTAAAGTCGCCATTCATCAAGTCATCCTGATTCTGCGCGTAGTAACCAATACTTACATTCGCGCCAATCTTTATCTCGCCTTCCGACTGTTCCAACTCTCCTATCAACATACGCGCAAAGGTGGTTTTACCCTCGCCATTGCGACCTACGAGCGCAATTTTATCGCCCTTATGGATGGTAAACTCCGCATTCGAAAAGACTCTATGCGAGCCAAAAGCCTTGCCCACGCCCTTAATATCCGCCACAATCTGCCCTGAACGGGGTGCAGGCGGGAACTTAATATTCAGCGTTGCCAAATCCTCCTCCTCGACCTCGATACGCTCCAACTTGTCGAGTTGCTTGATGCGCGACTGCACCTGATTCGACTTAGTAGGCTTGTAGCGGAATTTCTCGATAAACTCCTCGCTCTTTTCGATCAATCGCTGCTGGTTTTGATACGCTGCAAGCTGCTGCGCACGACGCTCGGCACGCAGGGTTACAAAGTGCGAATATGGCACTTTATAGTCGTAAATCTTACCCAACGACAACTCTATCGTGCGAGTGGTCACATTATCCAAGAATGCCCTATCGTGCGAGATTAGCAAGACCGCACCGTTATAGTTCTTCAGATACTCCTCCAACCACTGAATAGACTCAATATCGAGGTGGTTCGTAGGCTCATCGAGCAGAAATATCGAAGGGCGACGCAATAGCAACTTCGCCAGCTCTATACGCATACGCCAACCGCCCGAAAATTCGCAAGTCGGCTTATCAAACTCCTCTCTGCGAAAACCCAAGCCGAGCAGAGTCTTTTCGATATCTGCATCGCGGGTGTCGCCACCGAGAATGTGGTAGCGGTCATTTGCATCATTCAAGCGGTGCAACAACTTTTCATACTCCTCACTCTCGTAGTCGGTACGCAAGGAAATCTCCTCTGTCAGTCGCTCAATCTCCGCCTCCAACGCTAAAACCTCCTCAAACGCCTTTGCGGTCTCGGCAATCAGCGTCGTCGTATCAGCCACCTGCATCTGTTGCGGGAGGTAGCCGATTGTGCAGTCGGCATTTTTGGTCACAGCACCCGAAGTGGGTTGCTGCAAACCGGCAATAAGTTTGAGTATTGTTGTCTTGCCAGCTCCATTGCGACCGACCAAGCCGATGCGCTCTTTTGGGTTAACGAGGAACGAAATGCCATCAAACAGCGTCCAACCGCCGAAACTTACAGTGAGGTTATCTATCGAAATCATTATGCATTCAAAATATTAACTATCGCCTCTTCGGGATTCTCCGTCCCAAACACCGACGATCCTGCAACCACAACATCCACGCCCGCATCGAACACTTCACGCGCATTTTTTGCCGATATGCCGCCATCTATCTCAATCAAGCAGTCGTACTCCTTCTCGTCAATCTCCTTGCGCAAGGCTCGCACCTTATCGAGCGAATCGGGCATAAACGACTGACCACCAAAACCAGGCTCTACACTCATCACAAGCACCATATCCAACTCCGCGAGATAGTCGAAAATCTCCTCTGCCGATGTTGCAGGCTTGATGCTGACACCCGCCTTTGCTCCCGCTGCCTTTATCTCGGCAATTGTGGCACGAGGATCAGCGCACGCCTCGTGATGGAAGGTTACATAGTCCGCCCCTGCCTCCACAAAACGTTTCACATACTTCTCTGGCTCAACAATCATCAAATGCACATCGAGTACCTTTGTTGTCGCCTTGCGGACAGGCTTCATTACGGGAAAGCCGAACGAAATATTTGGCACAAAGAGACCATCCATAACATCAATATGCACCCACTCGGCAGCCGAGCGATCAACCATTTTGATATCGCGCTCGAGGTTACCGAAGTCGGCAGAGAGTATCGAAGGAGCAACTATTCTCATACTACTTTTCTATTTTTGCGCAAAGATAATAAAAAAGAGGGGATTGCAACGAGAAAAAACTAATGTTTTTTTTTGCAGTTTATAAAATAATGTCATAAATTTGTAGAGTAAAAAGTTACTTTGCGCCAATCAATCGAAAAAGCAAAGGACAGAAGCGTTGTAAACCAGAAAGTAAACTAACCAAAATAAATCTACATTATTATGAAAAAGTTTTCGCTATTTATTCACATCGCAGCTGTCGTGGCCCTATTTTGCGTGCCGACATCGTGTTCGCAAGATACGACAGAGAGCGTGGAGATTGCGGGCTATCAGTCGCAACTCACAGTTGGATTGCCTTCTACCCGTACCTACTTGGGCGACAAGGAGGGCGACACCTATCCTACCTACTGGAGCGACAACGATGCTATTGTTGTAAATGGCGCGGTTTCGACCACCACAACAATCAACGACAACAAGACCTCTGCGACATTCTACTTTGCAAATGTTGTGCTTGAGACTCCTTACTACATCACCTACCCATACACCGAGGGCTCGGCGTGTGCAGAGGGCAAGCCAACCGTAGTATTCAAGAGCGAGCAGAGCTATGTTGCCAACACTTTCGATGCAGGAAATGCCCCTATGTGCGGCTATTTCGACGGCAGCGATCAGATTGTATTACAGCACCTTGCAGGCGTTATGCGCTTGTCTATCACGGGTAATTACACCATTTCAACGATTGAGGTTACTGCGCCAGAGGGCGTTGCTCTTGCGGGCGAATTTGATGTAGATTGCCAAAGCGGTGCAATCTCGGCTATCGAGGGCAAGACAACTAACAAAGTTACCTACACCGCAAATGAGGCTCTTTCGGCTGACGAGGCAAAGGATTTCTTCATTACTGTTCCTGCAGGCAATCTCGGTGTTTGCAAGGTTGTGATTACCGAGAAGAATGGCTTGTCGATGAATTTGCAGTGGAGTGCAACCGATGTTAAGGCTGGCGTTGTTCGCGAGTTCAAGGCTTTTCAGTTCAAGGGCGGAGCATCGTTCGAGCTTGGCACTCTCCCTGCTGAGGATGATGAGTTGGTAATTGAGCCACCTACAGAGAATAAAAATAGAGTTATTTACTACACAAACGGCAGCACCACAGAGCCAACCGTTCCTACGGACATCAATGTTTTTGGTGCGAATATCGTATCAAATACCTACAACGCCGAAAAAGAGTGTTGGGTTATTAAATTTGATGGCGATGTCACACAGATTGGAGAGTATGCATTCACTGATTGCACCTCGCTAACAAGTGTTACAATACCCGATAGTGTTACTTTGATTGGGTTTGGTGCATTCTCTGGTTGTACCTCGCTGACAGGTATTACGATTCCAAATAGCGTAACTAAGATTGGAATTGAGGCATTTTGTTACAGCTCGCTGACAAGTATTATAATCCCCGATAGCGTTACGGAGATTGGAGAAACCGCATTCTCAGGCTGCACCTCGATGACAGCATTTTACGGAAAGTTTGCATCTACGGATAATCGTTGCCTTATTGTTGATGGAGTGCTAAATTCATTCGCACCAGCTGGATTAACTGAATATACTATTCCAGATAGCGTTACTAAGATTGAAAAGTATACATTCTATGAATGCAGCGCGCTGACAAGTGTTACAATTCCTGATAGCGTTACTTCGATTGGAAGTTATGCATTCTCTTATTGCACCTCGCTGACAAGTGTTACAATTGGCAATAGCGTTAGTTTGATTGAAGGTTTTGCATTCTTTAATTGCACCTCGCTGACAAGTGTTACAATTCCTGATAGTGTTACTAAGATTGGAGAGCATGCATTCTTTAATTGCACCTCGCTGAAAGAGGTTTATTGCAAGGCAACTACTCCTCCTACTGGAGAAACTGATATGTTTAACAACAACGCTGAAGAGCGCAAAATTTATGTGCCAATTTCATCGTTGGAGGCATATAGAACTGCGGAGTATTGGAGCGCGTACGCAGATTCTATCGAGGGTTATTTGACTACCACATTGCCTGAGACCGGAGAGGATCCAGATGGTATAGAGTAACAAATAAAACCAATCCCGAAAAGAGAGCCGAGCAGAATTTCTGCTCGGCTTTCTTACATGTATATAATTATATCGCTTTTTTCGGAATAATCTACTCTATTGTTGTAAAATAACTCGTCATTGCTATGCTTGATACAAGCCGTGGCACCGCTGCGATTAAGCCGAGGGCAGAGGCTGCTTGCAGACTTTGCCGAGGCGGAGCAGTGAAGACAAATAGTCAATCTCCCACTGTTAATTTAATAAAAATATAAGGGAGATTGTCGCAGTCGCTACACTCCTTCACAATGACGATTTTTTACAACACTAAACTATATAAATCCGTTGATTTTTGACATAACCCATTTGTCCCATTGGTCACATAAGTCCCATTAGTCCCATTCTTAACGCCCATCAAAAACCCTCCGCAGAGTTTTTTTTCTGCGGAGGGTAAAGAGAATAATTCTCAATTCTCAACTCTTAATTCATAATTTAGCCGATGGCTAACGACAAAAGCTTTAGTATGTTCGCAACTGGAACACAATCTTATTGCAGTACAACTCGCCCTCGTGCAACAAAATCGAAGGGAAATCGGGTTGATTCACAGCGTCTGGATGCACCTGACACTCGATAGCCACACCTGCGTAATCCTCATAGCGGCTACCCGACTTTGTGATTGGGCAACCTCCCGAAAGCCAATTACCCGTGTATACCATACAGCCCGGTTGCGACGAAAGCACCTTCACAAGGCGACCTGTCTTTTCGCAGCGCAACTCGCCAACCTCGCCCAAGATATTCTTCTGCCAGCCATCTACCACAAAGAAGTGATCGTGACCGCGGAACAAGTCGATATGGTTGAAAATCGAGCCGATATCCTTACCCAAGCGATTCCAGTCGGTAAAATCCTGCGCCGAGCCCTTCATTGGAAGGAGTCGTCCCGTAGGAATCTGCACCTCGTTTGCCTCCAACACAAACTTTGCGTTGAGCTTCAACTCGTGGTCAAGCACCGAGCCACTCGCCTCGCCAGCCAAGTTCCAATAGACATGGTTTGTGAGGTTTACAGGCGTTGTGCCGTCGCTCTTTGCGAGGTAGGTAATCTCCAAGTTATTCTCGTCATCGAAGTCGTAAATCGCCTCCACTGTCAATTCGTGCGGATAGCCCTGATCGCCATCCTCCGAAACGAGCGAGAATACCACACGGTTGGTCTCCACGCGCGACTCCCACAAGCGGTTAGCATAGCCCTTTGTTCCGCCGTGAAGGTGGTTAGGACCATTGTTAATCTCAAGGCGATACTCCACGCCCTCGACAGTCATCTTACCGCCTGCAATGCGGTTAGCAACACGACCAACGCTCTTACCACTTGCCGCACCGTCGCCAAAGTAGCTCATTGGATCACGATAGCCAAGCACAACATCGTCGATATTGCCATCGCGGTCAGCGTACTTCACCGAAACGATAGCCGCACCAATATTGGTGAGCTGCACCACGCTACCAAGCGCATTTTTGAGCGTGTATATAATTATCGCTTCGCCCTCTGGGGTTGCACCCCAAACATTTTGTTCAATAGTCATAGTTTTTATTGGCTTTTAGCCATTAGCCATTGGCCATTGGCTAAATTAAAATTTATATTATATTCCAACCTAAAATCGTTGTTGAGCTATTTTTGTGTAATGTTAGGCAACAAAACCACAACATAGTGAGCCTATGTGAGTAATTTGGCAACCGACACACTCGTACAAAAAGAGCCAATCAGAACGATTTTACTCCAATGGCTTTACATTGGCGATGAGGTAGTCGATTCGCTTCAAGCACTCCTCCTTACCGATGAACGAAGTAACATCGTACATTCCAGGGCCCTTACCTGCACCAACCAAAGCCAAGCGCAACGAGTTCATAATCTGTCCCATTCCGTACTCCTTCTCGGTAATCCAAGCGTGAACAATCTTCTCGGTGTTCTCCAACGAGAAGTCCTCAATCGAAGCCAAAACCTCACGCAACTCCGCCAAACGAGCAGGATTTTCACCCTTCCAATACTTCTTCAACTGCTTCTCCTCGTACTCGGTTGGAGCTACGAAGAAGTAGGAGGTCAAATCCCACAAATCGCTAACGAAAGTAGCACGCTCCTTCATAATGAATGCAGCCTTGCCTGCAACCTCGTCCGAAACCTCAATACCATGCTCGCGCAAGATTGGTTGATAGATCGGGCAAAGCTCCTCGGCTGTCTTGGCGTGCATATACTGCGCATTAAACCACTTCGCCTTATCAGGCTGGAAACGCGCACCAGCCTTCGACACTCGGTCAAGCGAGAAGGCATCGATAAGCTCCTGCATAGAGAATATCTCCTGCTCTGTTCCTGGATTCCAACCAAGCAGTGCCAACATATTGATAAACGCCTCTGCAAAGTAGCCATCCTCACGGTATCCACGAGCCGTTTCGCCCGTTGTTGGCGATACCCAATGGAGTGGGAATACAGGGAATCCCATCTTATCGCCATCGCGCTTTGACAACTTGCCACCACCTGTAGGCTTCAACAAAAGTGGCAAATGCGCAAACTCGGGCTGTGTATCGGTCCAACCGAAAGCCTTATACAAAAGGTAGTGCAAAGGCAACGAAGGCAACCACTCTTCGCCACGAATAACATGCGAAATCTCCATCAAGTAATCATCCACGATATTCGCCAAGTGATATGTTGGCAGTGCGTCTATCGACTTGTAAAGCACCTTATCATCAAGCGTCGAAGTGTTCACTTCAACATCGCCACGAATCAAATCGTGCATCTTCACAACCTCATTCTCTGGCATCTTAAAACGGACTACCCACTGATCGCCACGAGCGATGCGAGCCTCAACCTCCTCTTTCGGCAGCGAAAGCGAGGTCGGAAGGGTTGTACGCACCTTGAAGTTGTAGGCGAAAGTCTCGCCACGACTCTCATACTCCTTGCGAAGAGCATCCAACTCCTCAGCACTATCGAAAGCGTAGTATGCCCAACCTGCATCCACGAGTTGCGTAGCGTACTTCAGATACAAATCGCGTCGCTCACTTTGGCGATATGGAGCGTGTGGGCCACCAACACCGACGCCCTCATCAATCTCAATGCCGCACCACTTGAGTGACTCGATAATGTAATCCTCTGCCCCAGGCACAAAACGCTGCGAATCGGTATCCTCGATACGAAGAATCATCTTACCACCATGTCGGCGTGCAAACAAATAGTTATACAAAGCGGTGCGAACACCACCAATATGAAGTGGTCCTGTTGGACTTGGCGCAAAGCGCACACGAACTTCTCTTTTCATTCGAAAATTAAAAATTAAAAATCAAAAATTAAGAATTTTCTTTTCTTGCATAGCCAAAATCGTAAATGATTGAGCTGTTTTTGTGCGATGCGAGGCGACAAATCCGCAGCATAGTGAGCCTATGTGAGGAATTTGGCTGCCGATACACTCGTGCAAAAAGAGCCAGTCAGAACGATTTTACTCCCAGAGGTTGCGAGGATATACACCCTCCTCAATCAACTTCTCAATCTTAGCAACCAACATTGGTTTATCCTCCTTGTAGGTTACGCCAAACCACTGTGCTGTGGTCGAAAGCACCTTCAAACGAGCCTCGCCACCATTCACGAGTTTGTTTACCATAAGAGGAATAAAGAACTCTGCCTTGAGGTTGGTCTTAACATCGTCAGATGCAAGGAACTCCTTAAAGCCCGCCTCAGAATGGGTAAAGTAGTCAGGGGTAAATCCAAAGAAGTTCATCGATACTGGAGTATTCTCCTCAAGTGCTACATCGTCGCCGAGGTCGTGGAATACGATAGTACCCTCTGCATTGCGCTCAATCTTTGTACGCTCAACCATCGAAGTGAGGTAGCGATTCTCATCAACAGTGCAAACACCACGCGAAACAGTACCATTGTCCGACAAAGTCTTGTTTACCTCGTAGCCAATCATTGCGTACTCGCCCTTCGCACCATCCAACTGCGAGAGATACTCGCCCATAACGCGATATGCGTCTGTGCCGTAGAAGTCGTCAGCATTGATAACTGCAAATGGTTCGTGAACAGCAGTAGCACCCATCATCACGGCGTGGTTAGTTCCCCACGGCTTCTCGCGACCTTCAGGAACAGAGAAGCCCTCTGGCAGATAGTCCAACTCCTGAAATACATAATCAACCTCGATGCGACCACCGAAACGCTCAGCAGCGAACATCTCCTTAAACTCCTTCTCGAAAGAGTGGCGGATAACAAATACCACCTTGCCAAATCCAGCACGAATAGCGTCGTAAATCGAATAGTCAATAATAGCCTCTCCGTTAGGACCAACTCCGTCCATCTGTTTCAGCGAGCCATAGCGCGAGCCCATACCTGCAGCAAGCACCAAAAGTGTAGGTTTTACCATAATTCTATTTTGTTAAATTGTGTTAATTTTTACAGTTGAGTATAAAATACTCACAAAGGTACTATTTTTTATCAAAACAAAAAAGAGGAAACCGAAATTTCCTCTTTCAAATCTGCCGAATAGTTGTTTTATTCTCTTTTAGGCTCTATCGTGCATGGAGTTCAACCTCTGCGATGACATTTCCTAATACATCCTTTGCCACTGCTGTAATTGTCGCATCAGGATCAGCTGGAATATACTTCCACACATGATAACCGCGCTTTGGAGTCTGCCAACTTGCCTTGTAGAGTCGCTCGCCCTTTGGAAGTTCTCCAGCCTCGCTCTTTGCGTATGTATCCCAATACCAATCGCGGAATTTAAGGTCGTAGCATCGTCTTACAACCTTGCCCTTACCGCCTGTGGCCTCAATAAACTCGCAAGTATGCGCACCCATAATATTTACAAGGATAGCAGGCTTATCATCTGCCGTAGCCTCCTTTTGTTCGAGTTCATAGCTTCTCTTGCTGCCTGTTCGCGATGTTATAGGATAGTGCCACTTATTGTCACCATTGTCATATACGCGGTATATGGTACCTTTGTTTGAGCCATAAGGGATATATTTACGACTCCACTTGCCATTATCGACGGTATACTTGGCAATCGCCGCGAACGAACCCTCAGTGCCGTCGTATGAGTACCATGCCATACCTGCGGCAGAAGGATGAACGAACTGGTAGAATGGCTTGCCGTTAATGTTCTTCTTTACTGCGTAATCGCTGTGGTGGTGACCGATAAGAGCTACAACCTCATAGCCCCTGAAGTACTCTAACATACGCTCTGCATCCATCTGCTGGTACTTTCCCGAATAACTCAATACTCCGCAGTGTGCAAGTACAACGATGCGATCGACCTTACTCTTGTCGAGTGCTGCAATATCTTGTGCAAGCCAATTATGCTGTCTTTCGCAAAGTTTTACCCAATAGCCTTTTGTCGCATTAGGATCCTTTGTACCACCGTAATCCTTGGTAATAACAAATGTGTTATCGACTACCACGAAGTGTTCGCGACCAATGTTGAACGAATAGTACTCGGGGCCAAGATCGTCATTGTAGTCTTTGCGCGACTGATATACGGTCTCCTCGTTAAAAATCTCCCCCTTTGGAGCTTGGTTGTGGTCGTGGTTACCGATGGCATTAAATATAGGATAATCGACATCGGTATCCTCCATATAATTCTTGAATGTATAGCCCTCCTCACGACCTTTGTATCCTGGGCGGAATTGCGGTTGCGTCATATCGCCAAGCGAGATGATATAAACTCGCTCATTGCACTTTGCGGCCTCCTCACGAAGGGTGGATACACAAGTTGAGATGTATCGCTCACGGTCGTCTTTGTGTCCGCGCTTATTGAGTCCGCCGCAGAGGTGAGCATCAGCAATTGTTAGGAGTGTATATTTGCTCTGATCGACCTTTGTGAGTTTGAAGTCGTAGGTAGCCTTCTTAGCCTTTGGTTTTATGCGCTTGTAGAACTGAGGGGCATTTCCAATGCGCTCAACCTCGTAGCCCGAAGGGATGGAAATGTAGACAAATTGGTTCTGCGGTTCCTTGACCTTTGTAGGCAGTGTATATTTACCTTGAGCGTCGGTTTTTGTTATATTGACACCATCAGTAACAACAACGCCCGCAACAGCCACTCCATCGCAAGTAACAGTTCCATTAACACCCTTTTTTGCTGCTTGGGCAGGCAAAACAGCTACGAAAAGCAGTGCAACAAAAATAGATACTAAACACCTCTTCATGATGAACTATTTTGCGTGGAGTTCAACCTCTGCGATGACATTTCCTAATACATCCTTTGCTACAGCCTTAATGGTTGCGTTAGGATCTGCTGGAACATACATCCAAACATGATAACTGCGCTTTGGACGCTGCCATCCAGCCTTATATAGACGCTGTCCCTCTGGAAGCAAGCCTGCCTCACTCTTTGCGTATGTATCCCAATACCAATCGCGGAAGTTGAGATCGAAGCAACGCTTTACAACCTTACCTTTTCCTCCCGTACTCTCGGTAAACTTGCAAGTGTAAGCACCCCAAAAATTAACGAGTACTGCAAGCTTATCCTCAGGAGTAATCGTCGGAATCTCCTGCTCTCGTTTCTGCTTTGTACCTGTATGCTCGGTGATAGGATATGCCCACTTGTGATTACGGTTATCGTAAACACGATACTTCAAGCCCTTATTATCGCCATAAGGTACAACTTCACGGGTAAACTTACCATTCTGGAATGTGTAATCCACAAGCGAAGCTGGCGAACCCTCGCAGTTATCGTAGGTATACCACGCAGTTCCTGCTGCAGATGTGTGATAGAACTGATAGAGAGGTTTTCCGTTCCAGCTCTTCTTATACACCGTGTGGTCAGCGTGGTGGTGACCTATGAGAGCCAATACCTCATAGCCCTTAAAGTTGTCAAGCATCTTCTCCAAATCCATCTGCTGTTTCTTGCCAGCATAGCCAAACAGACCGCAGTGTGCAAGAAGAACGATACGATCCACCTTGCTTCTATCAAGAGCTGCAATGTCCTGCGCAAGCCAATTGTGCTGGTACTCATCAAGACGATACCAATAGCCTTTGGTTGCATTAGGATCGTTGGTAGGGCCCGCATCCTTTGTAATAACAAAGGTGTTATCAACCACTACATAGTGCTCGCGACCTATGTTGAACGAGTAGTAGTCTGGTCCCAAATCGCGGTGATAGTCTGCACGCGAGAGATAGACCGTCTCGTCGTTGAATACCTCGCCCTTCGGAGCGTGGTTGTGGTCGTGGTTACCAACTGCGTTGAATATAGGGAAATCCACATCGGTATCTCTCATATAGTCGCCAAGTGAATATCCCTCCTTGCGGCCTCTCCAATTCGGGCGTGAGCTTGTTTGTGTCATATCGCCCAAAGCGACCATATATACTGGATGTTTAACGCTTGCCGCATACTCTCGAACAAACGGAACAACCTCGTTCTTATATTTACTTGTACCACGATGATCTGCGCGTTTTCCGTAGACATCGGTAATGTGATGGTCTGCCATAGCCAAAACTGAATAGACGGATTGATCAACCTTTCTGAGTTTGAAATCGAACGACTGCTTCTTTGCCTTTGGATCAACGCGCTTGAAGAACTGCGGAGCATTTCCGACGCGCTCCACCTCATAGCCCGATGGAATCGAGATATGAACAAACTGGCAGTGTGGATCTTTAACCTTTGTCGGGAGGGAATATTTACCCTTAGCATCGGTCTTAGTCATATTAACGCCATCGGTCACTACGACTCCCGAAACGCCTACTCCATCACAAGTAACCGTTCCTGTAATACTCTTTTTCGCCGCCTCAGCAGGTAGTATACCTGCAAACGCAACAGCAACAATTGCTAAAATTAAATGTTTGATACGCATAGTATAATAATATTATATAAATTTCTCAAATCAGCCGACAATGGTCAGCAAGTATCTCTACCCTATTTCAAGCACTCGTTAAGCACATACGCCAAACGGCAACTTGCTCGATGATATTGCTGTAGCGTCAGCTTGCGATGCTTGAGCAAGAATTTACGATCCAACTCATCGTGTGGCTCTGCCCACTCATAAATCACGCGACAATCACGCGCCGTCTGCTCAACCCACTCATCGATAGTACCCTCGCAAATCTTTGCGCGCTTCTTTGCCGAAAGATTATCAAGTTTATTACGGAATAGTTCGTAATCTTTATTAAACTCTGGATAGAGCACCTGAATCGACAAGCCATCCCAAATCTTGTGATAAGTAGCCTTCTCGCCCTCATACTTAATTGGGAAACAATCCCAGCGATACTTCTTGCCTGGCTTGCGGAAGCAATCTGGGAACTCGGTGTAGTAGACATGGCAAGGGCAGTGCATATCCTCAATCATATGAATGACACACTTGAGATTAACCACAATCGCAGAATCGGTCAAATTGCGGTGATTCTTCAAATTCTCGATACACACCTTCAAGTTTGGCAACAGATCGCCATCGTTGTTATATGCACGCTCGTTGCTAATCTTCAAATCCTTATCCACAGTAATCATATGCCAAGCCAATGTTGGTTTGTATGGCATATGATACTCGTGTTGTGGATGATTCTTGCCGCGTATGGGTTTGCGAATCTGATCCATCCATCTGCAGTGCTTAACCATCGACGAGCCAAGATACTTTTCGACCTTTGCCTTAACCTCAGGCTCAAGATGATGCTCTGCTGTATAGGTGATAAAGTTGTGCGCCCAACCACCCCAAGCAGATGCTGTCTGCACGCTAAATATAAGTACTGCCGCCAACGCAGTTACAAATAATCTCTTCATTTTTGGCAACTATTATTTGAAACACTCATTAAGAATATACGCCAAACGATACGACGCACGCAAACACTGTTGCTTCGAGAGCTTCTGATTATCGAGCAAGAACTCTCTGTCAATATGGTCGTTAGGCTTTACAAGGTCGTAGATATAGCGGCAATCCTTTGCATTTCGCAGCACCCACTCCTCGATTGTACCTTTGCACATCTTTGCTTGCTTCTTTGGCGAAGTCTTATCAAGAGCCGCACGGAAAAGCTCGTAGTCTGCACCGTACTCTGGCCATATTTCACGAATCGACAAGCCATCCCACACACGGTGCGAAGTGGTTTTCTTTCCGTTGTAGTATACATACATCTGATCGTGACGACGATAACGCTTGCCATTTATCTTGCGAGAGAAACAATCCTCAAACTCGGTGTAATAGATATGACAAGGGCAGTGCATATCGCCCACCATGTGAATCACACACTTGAGGTTAATCATCACTGCCGAGTCGGTCAAGTTGCGATAGTTCTTCAAATTCTCCACGCACTTTACGAGGTTTGGATAGAGATCGCCATCGCCATTCGAGCCACGCTTGTCGCTCAACGCAAACTTCTTCTTGCCTACGCGATCAACTGTACACATGTGCCACCACGAGGTCTGCTCCCATCCAGGGATGCGCTTCTTGTTCCACAAAGGCACTTTATCCATCCAAGTTGCGTGGTCGTAGATTGGAGAGCCGAGATACTTTTCGGTCTGAGCCTTCGCCTCAGGAGTGAGGTGAGTCTCCGCAATAGTTGCGATAAGTTTGTGCGCCCAACCACCCCAAGCAGAGGCAGTCTGCGCAGAGCAAATGGCAACCAATGCCATGAGCGAAATAATTACTTTTTTCATAATAAGTTATTTAGTTTATTTGAAACATTCGTTTAGGATATACGCAAGGCGGCAACCCGCTTTCAAAACCTGCTTTTGAGTCATTTTGCTATATGAAAGAATAAAATCTCTATCAAGCTCATCGCCCGACTTAACTCTGTCATATACAGAGCGACAACTCTTTGCAGAGTCGTGTACCCAATCATCTACACCACCCTTACAGAACTTCGCCTTCTGCTTTGCAGAGCCTTTATCAAATGCCGTAGCGTAGTACTTGTAGTCGTTGCTATGCTCTGGATAGATAGCTGTAATTCCAGGGCCATCCCAGAATGAGTGGTAGGTCATCTTCTTACCATTGTAATATACGGGGATTCTATCGCGTGCAGGCTTTCGCTTGCCATTTGCATCCTTCTCACTGCGGAAACAATCGGGGAACTCCAAGAAATAGAAGTGCGTAGGGCAATGCATATCTCCAACCATATGGATCACACATTTCAGATTTACCACAACAGCCGAATCGGTCAAATTGCGATAGTTCTTCAGATTCTCAATACACATCTTCAAATTAGGAACGAGATTGCCACTTCCTTTCGGTGATCGCACATCGCTTACGCGACACCTCTCATCCACAACCAAGGTGTGCCAAGTTGAAGTCTGCTCCCAACCTGGGATATGCCACTTTCGCTTTTTAGTCCACGATGCAGTACAATCCATCCACAACGCCACAGATGGAAGCGATGCATCAAGATACTTTTGCGTCATCGCCTTTGCCTCAGGCGTGAGGTGATTTTCGGCAATCTGCGCAATGGTCTTGTGTCCCAAACCAGCCCAAGCTAAAGCTGTTTGAACGGAACATATTGAAGCTACAACAGCGAGTACAATAACAAATCGTTTCATAGTTGATTTACAATTTATTGCGGTGTTTATCTAAAAATTTCGTTTAGTAAGTATGCGATACGATAAGCCGAACGCATTGCCTGACCTTCAGATATCTTACGATGCTTGATAAGGAAGTCGCGGTCAATCTCGTCGTTAGCCTCCACATTGTCATAGATTGGTCGGCAACGCTTACCTGCATCCGACACCCAGTCGGCAAGTGTTCCGCGACAAATTTTAGCTCGTTGTTTCGCGGAGTACTTATCCAATTTCTGTCGAAAGAGTTCGTAATCTTTACCGCACTCAGGATATAGCACAAGCAGTGACTTTCCGTCCCACACTGCGTGATAGGTTGTCTTTCTGCCCTCGTAATACACAGGCATAAATCCGCGACTCTTTGCACCTGGTGTAGTCCCCTTGAAGCAGTCGGGGAACTCGGTATAGAAGATGTGCGATGGGCAGTGCATATCTTGAAGCATATGAATCGTATACTTCAAATTAACCGCTACTGCCGAATCGGTAAGGTTGCGATAGTTGCGCAAATTCTCTACACACTTCTCCAAATTTGGCAACAAGTCGCCACTACCTATCGAGGAGCGTTCATCGCTCACGCGAAACTTCTTATCTACGGTTGAGTGGTGCCAACGCAACGATGGGCGATAGGCTTGATGGCTTGCGTGGTCGGGATGATTCTTACGACGGATAGGACGACGAATCTCGTCCATCCAAGTACAATGGTCAATAATTGGCGAGCCGAGATACTTCTCAACCTTCTCTTTCACCTCTGGTTCGAGGTATTTATCTGCCGTGTAAGCGATAAATCTGTGCGCCCAACTGCCCCAAGCAAATGCGGACTGCACAGAAAATAGTGCAATAACAAGCGACAAAACAAACGCTCTTTTTCTCATAAGGTATAATTTTAGGTACAATTCTTCACAAAATTAGTTTTATTTTGCGACAAAAGCAAAAAAACAACATCTCAAGTCCCCGAAAATATTTTTTTATTACAATAAATGCACTATATTTGCGTCGTTATTACAAGGCACAAAGTAAAACTGATTGCCCTTAGTAACCATCGTTCGTTCGAGCGATGAGAAATCGCAGAAAATTGATATTATGGAGGATTTAATTGCTATTCAAGGCAAAACAATTGCTGAGCTGCGCGAAATTGCGAAGGTGCTTGGCATCACTGAGGAAAAATTATCGAAAAAGGAGCTTATTGCCCGTATTTCGGCTATAGCCAATAGTGACAACTCCGCAAACGGAGAGGTCGCACAACAAAACGAAGCGGCTACGACGGCAGCAAGTGAGTCAGCTGCAACCGATGCCGCAACCCCACCACAAAAGCGTAAACGAGCAAGACTCGGCTCTGTAAAGGTTGTACCCGTAGCGAAAGTTGCGACTCAAGAGGCGGAGATCGGCGCAAAGCCTACAAGCGAGGAGGCAAAGAGCGAAGAGGCAAAGTCGGAGGCGACTGAGAGCGTAAAGAGCGAGGAGAGTGCTGCTCCTCAGCCTAAAAAGCGTGGTCGCAAACCGAAGAGCGCAAGTGTCGAGGCTCCCGTGCAGCAAGTTACAGAGGAGGCAAATATCGCAGAGGGCATCAACAACAATCAATCGGTAGATGACGCCATTTCCGAAATCGCAAACGAGAAAGAGGAGAGACCAATCACCAAAGACGACTTCACAGCAGAGGTGTATGGCGAAGGCGTATTGGAGATTATTCCTGACGGATATGGTTTCTTGCGCTCTGCCGACTACAACTACCTGAACTCGCCCGATGATATATATGTATCGCCATCACAAATCAAGCTCTTTGGCTTGAAGGCTGGCGACACCGTAGCGGGAGTTATCCGCCCACCAAAGGAGGGCGAGCGATACTTCCCACTCGTACAAGTGACCAAGATTAACGGTCTTGAGCCGAACTTTATCCGTGACCGTATTCAGTTCGAGTACCTAACACCTCTCTTCCCAAGCGAGAAATTTAACCTTACGGGCGAGGGGCATAACTCAAAGACAAACCGCATCGTAGACCTCTTCTCCCCTATCGGAAAGGGACAGCGTGCGCTTATCGTGGCACAGCCTAAGACTGGTAAGACGATGATTTTGCAGAGCCTTGCAAATGCCATTGCAGACAACCATCCTGAGGTGTATATGATTGTGTTGCTTATCGACGAGCGACCTGAGGAGGTTACCGAGATGGCGCGCCATGTGAAGGCGGAGGTGGTATCTTCGACATTCGACGAGCAGGCTTCGCGCCATGTGAAGGTTGCCGAAATGGTTTTGGAGAAGGCGAAACGAATGGTCGAGTGCGGACACGATGTTGTTATCCTTCTCGACTCGATTACCCGTTTGGCTCGTGCATACAACTCGGTACAGCCTGCTTCGGGTAAGGTGTTGTCGGGAGGTGTCGATGCAAATGCACTCCACAAACCAAAGCGATTCTTTGGAGCAGCGCGTAATACCGAAGAGAAGGGTTCGCTCACAATTATTGCCACCGCCCTTATCGAGACTGGCTCGAAGATGGATGAGGTTATCTTCGAGGAGTTCAAGGGTACGGGTAATATGGAGTTGCAGCTTGATCGTCGTATCGCCAACAAGCGTATCTACCCTGCTGTTGATGTTGTGGCATCGAGTACTCGTCGTGAGGACTTGCTCCTCTCGCGCGAGGTTATGCAGCGCACTTGGATTCTTCGCAAGTACCTCTCGGATATGACTCCTGTAGAGGCTATGGAGTTCCTCGAAAAGCAGATGAACCTCACCCGCACCAACGAGGAGTTCCTCGCTACGATGAACCAATAAAACGGAAAGCGGAAAACGGAAAACGGAAAACGGAAAACTAACTATGAAGAAGGCTCTAATTATAGTTGTTGCATTGTTGTCTTACCTTCCCTCATTCGGTTGGGGGCAGAAGGGACACGATGTCGTGGCGTATATCGCCGAGTGCAATCTATCCCCAAAAGTGTATCAAAAGGTGGTTAAAGCGCTCGGTGGGCACTCGTTGGTCTACTACGCCAACTGGCTCGACAATGCAAGCTACAGCGACCAATACCGCTACACCAAGAGCTGGCACTATGCAAATGTGGATGAGGGTTACACCTACGACACAATGACCAAGAACGAAAAGGGCGATGTTGTAACGGCGATAAACGAGCTAACCGCAGAGTTGAAAAGTGGCAAGCTCACGCCCGAACAAGAGAGTATCCGCTTGCGAATGTTGATTCATCTTGTCGGAGATATTCACTGTCCGATGCACGCAGGTCGTTTGAGCGACAGAGGTGGCAACGAGGTGATTGTCAAGTTCTTCAACAAGGAGATAAAGTTACACTCATTGTGGGACACGGCACTTGTCGAGGCTGCGCACAAATGGAGCTACACCGAGTGGGAGCAGCAACTCAACCGCTACTGCCCTGCGGAGCGTAAAGCCGAAATCGCAGGTGGCGAGGCTAAAGATTGGCTCAACGAGAGTCACGCCATAGCCACTGAGATATATAAGGTATCGCCCGAAAAGGGAAAGCTGTCGTATGACTATGTTGCATACTACGCCCCCATCATCGAGAAGCAGTTGCTTTCGGGTGGCTTGCGCTTGGCGCGGATACTGAACGAATTGTACGATTGAGAATTGAGAATTGAGAATTGAGAATTGAGAATTGAGAATTATTTTAACTACTCACTACTCTCTACTCACTAAAAAAGCTAATGGCTAATGGCTAATGGCTAATAGCCCAAAATAAAAAATAAACCTATGGCATTACAATGTGGCATTGTTGGACTTCCGAATGTGGGCAAGTCTACACTTTTTAACTGTCTGTCGAATGCAAAGGCGCAGTCGGCAAACTTTCCATTCTGCACTATCGAGCCGAATGTGGGCATCATCACAGTACCTGACGAGCGACTCGTCAAGTTGGCTGAGATTGACAACCCAAAGCGAGTTATCCCTACAACTATCGAGATTGTCGATATCGCAGGTTTGGTAAAGGGCGCATCGAAGGGCGAGGGACTCGGAAATAAGTTCCTTGCAAATATTCGCAACACAAACGCTATTATCCATGTTCTGCGCTGCTTCGACAACGACAACATTACCCATGTCGATGGCACGGTGGACCCCGTTCGCGACAAGGGCATTATTGATACGGAGTTGCAGCTCAAAGACCTCGAAACAGTAGAGAATCGCATCGCAAAGGTGGCAAAGCAGGCGCAGACGGGTGGCGACAAGATTGCAAAGCGTCAGTACGATATTCTCGTGCGATACAAGGAGGTTTTGGAGCAGGGTTTGTGCGCTCGTACACTCGAACTCGACAAGGAGGAGCGCAAGGTCGTTAGCGACCTTAACCTCTTGACCGACAAGCCTGTACTCTATGTCTGCAATGTAGATGAGGCGAGTGCCGTAACGGGCAATGCGCACACCGAAGCGGTGAAGGCGGCTATCGCCAACGAGAATGCCGAGATGCTTATCGTTGCGGCGGCTACCGAAGCGGATATTGCCGAACTCGAAACCTACGAGGAGCGACAGATGTTTTTGGAGGATATGGGTTTGGAAGAGTCGGGCGTAAATCGCTTGATTAAGGCGGCTTACAAGTTGCTCAACCTCGAAACATTCTTCACTACGGGAGCTGACGAGTCGCGAGCTTGGACCTACTCGCGCGGCACAAAAGCACCGCAGGCAGCAGGTGTTATCCACACCGACTTCGAGAAGGGATTTATTCGCGCTGAGGTTATCAAGTACGCTGACTATGTGGCACTTGGCTCAGAAAAGGCGTGTCGCGATGCAGGTAAGATTGGCATCGAGGGCAAGGAGTATGTCGTCGAAGATGGCGACATTATGCACTTCTTGTTTAATGTGTAGGGGTTGGGTTTTGCGAACTCTGGCGGTTATCACGGCGCGGCGATTCTAGGGATTCTAGGGATACTAGGGATTCTAGGGGTTCTAGGGTGCGCGGGAGGGTTTGAGTTTTCCGAACTCCGAAAGTGGTCAAGGCGCAACATTAATAACGGCTATTAACGGCTAGTAAGGACTATTAACGGCTAGTAAAGAAAGCGCGCACCCTTACTCGCCCTTACTGGCCTTTATTTGCCTTTATCTATCTCGCCTACTCACCCTAGTACCCCTATAACCCCTAGAATCCCCAGTACCCCTAAAACCCTCAGTACCCTCCGCACCCCCTATTTTCTCGCAAAAAGTGACATTTTTAGCACAACATACCTTATTTATAAATAATAATTCGTATATTTGGCGGATTTTAATACCCAAAACAATATGATAGAACTCTCTACCTACAACCTTTTTCTTGCGATAATGGCGGCAACGGCTCTCGTTGTTTTCATCGCACTATTCTTCGTTAAGGCGGGCTACGGCTACCTCTATAACCCTAAATTCGGCTTCCCCGTTCCAAACAAAGTGGCGTGGGTATTGATGGAGGCTCCCGTATTTATCGCTATGTGGGTACTTTGGTATTTGGGCGGAATGACCACCGAATTAGCTCCGTTGGCTCTCTTCTCAATCATTCAGATTCACTACTTACAGCGTTCATTCATCTTCCCATTGCTCATTCGTGGCAACTCGAAGATGCCAGTTTCGATTATGCTTATGGGTGCAACCTTCAACACTTTGAACGCTATGATGCAGGGTGGCTGGTTGTTCTTTATCGTTCCGACCTACTTCCCTGACTACTATGCAGATTGGTTCTGCAAGCCGTACATCTATATCGGTGTTGCAGTTTGGTTGTTTGGTTTCGTAACCAACTTACATTCAGACTATATTATCCGCCACTTGCGCAAGCCAGGCGACAAGAGACACTACATCCCTCGTGGAGGTATGTTCCGTTATGTTTCGTCTGCAAACTACTTTGGAGAGTTTATGGAGTGGGTAGGTTACGCTATCGCGTCGTGGTCGGTTGCGGGTGTAGTGTTCGCGTGGTGGACATTTGCAAATCTTGCACCTCGCGCAAATGACTTATACAAGCGATACGAGGAGGAGTTTGGCGAGGAGTTCACTTCGCTCAAGCGCAAACGCATCATACCGTTCCTATATTAAATTGACAATTGATAATTGACAATTAAAGGAATTTTTGATTTTAATTAACAGCCAATGGCCAATGGCTAATGGCTAAAAGCAGAAAAATATGGCAGAGAAGAAGGACCTCAAAGAGTCAAAGCTCTTTACACCTTACAAACTTAACGACAAAGTAACTCTTCGCAACCGCACAATTCGTTCGGCAGCGTTCGAGTCGATGGGTAAGGATTTCAATCCAACCCAAAAATTGAAGGACTACCATGTCAGCGTTGCAAAGGGTGGCGTCGGAATGACTACCCTCGCCTACGCATCTATCAACCGCAGTGGTGTATCGTTCAACTCGCAGCTTTGGTTGCGCGACGAGGTTATCGAGCCGCTGAAGGATATCACCGATGCAATTCACGCTGAGGGTGCAGCCGCAGGCATTCAGATTGGACACTGCGGAAATATGACTCACTGGTCTACGGCAGGTAGTTTCCCCGTGTCGGCTTCAAACGGTTTTAACCTCTACTCCCCTACCTTCCACCGCCGTATGTCGCACAATGAGATTCGCGAGACAGCAAAGGATTTTGGTAAGGCAGTACTGCTCGCACACGAGGCAGGTTTCGATAGCGTAGAGGTACACGCAGGTCACGGCTACCTCATCTCGCAATTCCTCTCGCCTTGGACAAATCGTCGTCGCGACGAGTTTGGAGGCTCGTTGGAGAATCGTATGCGCTTTATGAAGATGTGTTTGGAGGAGGTTATGGAGAAGGCCTACAAGACAGGCACAGCCGTACTCGTTAAGCACAATATGGAGGATGGTTTCAAGAGTGGTATTCAGATTCCAGAGAGCATCGAGATTGCAAAGGAGATTGAGAAGTTCAATGTAAACGGAATCGTACTCTCGTCGGGCTTCGTATCGCGCGCACCAATGGCAGTTATGCGTGGTCGCATCCCTACAAAGACTATGAGCTACTATATGGGTTGGAACGAGTGGTTGCAGAAGATTGTAGTCGATTTGTTCGGTCAATGGATGATTAAGGACTACAAGTTCGAGGAGTGTTTCTTCTTGGAGAATGCAAAGAAGTTCCGTGAGGCGTTGAAGGGCCCACTCGTATATGTTGGTGGTATCGTTTCGCGTGAGGGAATTGAGAAGGTCTTGGACGCAGGCTTCGAGATGGTGCAGATGGCTCGTTGCTTGATTAACGATCCAGCATTCGTAAACAAGATGAAGGAGGGCGACCTCTCTACCCGTTCGGGTTGCGATCACCGCGATTATTGCATTGCTCGTATGTACTCGAAGGATATGCAGTGTTGCCACAACTGCAAGGAGCCTATTCCTGATAAGGTTTGGAAGGAACTCGCTAAAATCGACTAATTATGCGTAAAGGAGAAGTTGTTAAAGGTAGCAAACTCGCCCTTGTAACGGGAGCCTCTACGGGTATTGGTCGTCAATATGCGGAGCAGTTGGCAGAACTTGGCTACAACCTTATCATCGTGAGCCGCACCGAGTCGGCACTGCAAACCGTTGCTACCGAGATTGAGGAGAAGCACGGCGTAAAGGTCGTTGTTAAGGCTATGGACTTGGCTACAACCGATGCCGCAGACAAGCTCTTTGGCTGGTGCAAGGAGGAGGGATATGTCGTTGATGTATTGATAAATAACGCAGGAATGTTCTCGTTCTGCGACATCTCGAATACCCCAGCCGAGCGCATCGTGCGCACAATCACACTGCACGATATCACAAACTCATTGCTTTGCCAGCTCTTCGGCAACGATATGGCAGAGCGAGGTGGCGGCTACATCTTGAATATGTCGTCATTCTCGGTGTGGATGCCATTCCCAGGCTTGGCGTTGTATAGCGCAAGTAAGGCGTATCTAAAGTCGTTCTCGGTGGCATTTGCCAAGGAGATGCGCTACAAGAATGTTTGGGTTACGGCAGTCTGCCCTGCGGGCATTGCAACCGACCTCTACGGACTCACAAAGAAGTGGCAAGGTATCGGACTGAAGTTGCACGCCCTCTCCACCCCTGCATTTTGCGCTCGTCGCGGATTGCGCGCCTTGTGGCGTAAGAAGCAGTGCATCGTGCCTGATTGGTGGTGCAGAGCTTTTATTCCAATCTGCGACCTACTACCACGCTTTGCAATCAACAAACTGCGCAACTTCACTATGAAGTGGCAGAAGTAGAGATGATGATACAGAAGAATAGAGCGACCTTCGTTTGAAAGTCGCTCTATCTTTTTTGGTAATGATGCCAAAAGCGGCGCTTGACTAAAGATGTAATTGCTTATAAATTTGTAAATTACAGCGATATTTTAGAGATTAGTAGAAAACGGTTTCTACTAATCTCTATTTTTTATGGTAA
>SUZQ01000072.1 GCA_015059875.1 Rikenellaceae bacterium
TGCAGACACTTCGCGATAACGGAACGCTTGCATTCAGCAAGATTGGGAACAAGACCTACTATCGTCCCGAAGATGTTGAAAGCATTATTAGGATTGTGGAGGATAGACGCAAGGAAGCCAAATGGCCTGGTGGACATCCGATTGCGAATCTCCGTTTTGTTCAAAGTTGCGAAGTTTGAGTTCTGAAGATTACGACAATAAAATGTCAACTAATATGTACGGCTCAACGGCAAAAGCCATAAGCCATTACAAAGATAAGCAAAAATTTATAGAAACTCCGAATTTTGGTGGAAAACTATTTCGCTGTACTACATGTGCCGTGTCGAAAAAATCGCTACCTTTGGGGTAAAATTGATTGCAATGTTGAATCCTCGTGAAAATATGGTTGTGATTGACGGCATAATAAAAACCGTCGAGATTCATAGTATCCAACTCAATGAGCGAGGTGATAAGTACAACATTTTATTCAATAGCGCAAAGTATAAGTGCTACTCGTATAGTCGCAATAAAGTGGCTTGGTTGACAAATCCAGTCGTCTTCAATCCACAAGATTGCCACGCATATTATAAGGGACAGCAACTTCAACGAGTTACTTATATCGCAGCTTTCAGAAATTACTACCACACTTATTGGTTTATTGCTTTTGCCGACGGCAAGTATTTCAGCTTTTACGATGATGACATAACACTTAAAAAGTCGTGTCTTGCGGATAAGCAGTCAAAAAGTGTATTCGAGTATCTGCGCAGTGTGGCAGCTATTAACCCATTGAAATCAGAGGATGATGGTACGCCATTGTTGCTGAGGCAATATCAAGGTATCGATTTTATTGGCGATGACCGTGCAGCGGCTCCATACCTCAACCCTAAGGAGTTTCAATCTCAAAAGTTTGTCGCCCGACCACTGATTTTTCCATTCGGTTGTAATGCAAGTCAGCAGAAGGCTGTTAGGGCGGCATTTGAAAACCAGATAAGTATTATTCAAGGCCCTCCCGGAACAGGCAAAACGCAAACTATCCTCAACATCGTTGCCAACATTATTTTACAAGGCAAGACGGTGATGGTTGTGTCGAACAACAACTCCGCAATCGAGAATGTGGTTGAGAAGATGGAGCGTTACAATATGGGCTTTATCACTGCGATGTTGGGAAGTCGTGCAAACAAAGATGCGTTTATAGCAGCACAAGAAACAGAGAAACTTATCCCTGCCAATATTGAACAATGGCACACAATAGAGGCTGATAAAGCGGACTATTTGCACAATCTCAACAACCGATCAAAAGCCCTTGCAGATGTATTTGCAAAGCAAGAGCGTTTGGCTCTCGCCCGTCAAGAGTTGGATGCACTGAAAGTGGAGCGCACTCACTTTGAGCAGGAGGTTGAATACAATGGAGCAATAACCATTCGCAAATCTTTCACATCGGCACAACTTATGACTTTGTGGAATGAGTTGCAAGCGGTTGTTGAGGGTGTAAGATATTCAGGGATATTTGCCAAACTCGTCAATGCAATTCGTGATTATAGGTTTAGACGCAGACTGCACAAGATTTTCAACGGTGTTGGCGACAAGCCGACTTTGAACGATATTGCTTCGCTTATCCCGATTGTTCAGCGCAAATTCTACGAGGTGAAACACTCGGAGTTGGTGGATGAAATAGCTTCATTGGAGCGTGCTTTATCCTTGTGTGATGCCTCGGCAATGATGAAACAACTCCAAGAGCAGTCGATGTGCTATTTGCGCAACTCACTATATCACAAGTATGGCAAAGACCACGAGCGACCTGTATTTGGAAACATCGTTCCCGATTTGATTAAGGAGTATCCTTTGGTGTTGAGTACTACTTTTTCTTCTCGCACAAACTTCGACAAGGATACCGTATTCGACTATGTGATAATGGACGAGGCCTCGCAGATCTCTGCGGAAACCGGCGCGTTGGCTCTTATGTGTGCCAAGAATGCCGTTATCGTAGGTGATTCGATGCAGTTGCCAAATGTGGTTACCGAGGAGGATAAGTTGCGTTTGCAGGCGATAGCGATGAGTTGTAACATTGACGAGCGGTACGATTGCGCCAAGAATAGTTTCTTGCAGTCCGTTATCAAAGTTTTGCCCGATGCACCGCAAACACTACTCCGAGAGCACTACCGTTGCCATCCGAAGATTATTAATTTCTGTAACCAAAAGTTCTATGGTGGTAAGTTAATAATTATGACCAAAGATAATGGCGAGGAGGATGTAATATCGGCAAAGCGCACTGCTGTGGGGCATCACACTCGCGGAAAGATGAATCAGCGAGAGGTGGAGGTTGTGATGCAAGAGGTGTTACCAACTTTGCCATATCCTGATGCAGAGATAGGCATCATCGCACCATATAATGGGCAGGTGGATGTGTTGAACAATGCCATTGGTGGCCGAATGGATGTTGCCACGGTACATAAATTCCAAGGCAGGGAGAAGGATGCGATTGTTATGTCCACGGTTGATGATACGATAACCGAGTTCTCCGATGACCCCAATCTGCTCAATGTTGCCATATCACGCGCCAAGCAAAAGTTCTGTCTTGTCGTGTCGGGAAATGAGCAGCCAAAGGATTGCAATATAGCCGATTTGTTGGCATATATCGAGTATAATAATTGCACCGTTTCGGATAGTAATATCCACTCGATTTTCGACCTGCTATACGACCAATACACAGAGGCTCGCTTGGCGTATTTGAAGGAGCATAAACGCATTTCGGAGTATGATTCGGAGAATCTCACCTACGCAATGTTGGAGCAGATAATTGAGGAGAATACCGAGTTCTGCCATTTGGGTATTGTTTGCCATCAGCCACTGCGACAGCTCCTGCGTGATGTGTCGTTGCTGTCGGATGACGATAGGAATTATGCGTTGCACCCCAGAACGCATATCGACTTCCTGCTCTATAACCGAGTAAGCAAGCAACCGGTTCTTGCAATCGAAACGGACGGCTACAAGCACCATAAATCAGGAACGGAGCAGTCGGTGCGTGACGAGAAGAAAAATCGCATCCTTGCTACATACGACATCCCATTGTTGCGACTCTCAACTATCGGCAGTAATGAACGCCAGCAAGTAGAAGATGCTTTGAGGGGTGGGGCAAACTAATGGCATACATCTTGAACGATTCGGAATAAAAACAGAGCGATATGAAAAAGATTGTGATTGTGGATGGTGGTCCGCGAAAGAATATGAACACCGCGCAGCTGTTGCAACGATTTGCCGAGGGCGTAAAGTCGGTCGGCGAGGATGTGGAGGTGAAAACCGCACGACTCTACGACATTGATTATAAGGGTTGTACATCGTGTATGGCTTGCAAACTCAAAGGCAAGGCGTCGAACATCTGCCGCTTTCGGGATGCGCTCTCGCCCCTCTTGGACGAGGTTGCCGAGGCTGACGGCTTGGTGCTTGGCTCGCCCATCTATTTCGGCGAGGTAACGGGCAAGATGCGTGCCTTCTTGGAGCGTCTGGCGTTCCCCTGGCTCTCGTACAACGATTACAGCCTGACTGCGCCGAAGCGTATGCCTGTGGTGCTTGTGGAGACGATGAACGGCACGCCCGAGCGCAACAATAGCAACCATTTCGGCACGATGGAGTGGTGCCTCACAACGGCCCTCGGCGAGCCTGAACGCATTATCGGATACAACACTTGCCAGGTGGCGAAATATGACAATTACGAACTCGGCAGCTTCTCCGAGGAGGCGAAGCACGCTTGGCGCAATGCCCATTGGCAGGAGGATTTGCAACGAGCTTTTGATGCCGGCCGCAAGATGGCGGAGCAGTAAGGGGTTGTTGTTTGCGGATAGAGAGAAAAAGTTTCGGCTTTTTCTCTTTTTTTATTGCCGATTGTCAAAAGTTGTCAAAAATGTGGGGTTACTTTGTCGCAAAGTAACCCTTAAATTTGTTTTGGAGCGGTTTAGAATTTTATTTTCACTCGCCGACCAAGAACTATTAAAAATTGTATGTTATGTCACTTTGGGATTGGCTGCTTGCAGCGTGGATTTATGAAGAGGTGTTCGATGACGATTCAGACAACACCTTGCACGACAACACTCGCGACTACGATTCGTCATACGACTACGATGATTATGAGGAGGATTTGTAATGCGTAGTAGTATTAGTTTTCGCATTTTTAAAACCGCCGAATCGAAATAATTCTTAACTTTGTAAGAGATTCTATCTTAAATCAAAATCATTAGTATGAATTATAAAGAGTATAGCATCGTTGATATAAGTAGCCTAACAGAGCAAGAGGGAAATGTATGGAGAATGAAAAATGTAATTCTCAAGTGTATTGGTGGACTTCCTGAAAATGTTAGGCGAATAGAGCTTGCAGAATTAATATCGTTTGAAGATACGACTAGTTGCACATATGGGGTGTTTCGACCAATGCATAAAGATATTATCATATCTCGACACTTATTAAATCGTCCTGAGGCTTTTCTGGCAACTTTATGCCATGAACTTGCTCATGCAAAGAGTGGAGCAAATGATGTAACTAAAGAATTCGAAGATCAACTTATTCAAATGATGGGAAGTCTCGGTTATGCCATAGTAAAACAAGTAACTTGTAATAGAATTAAACATAAAAGTACAAGAATGTCGTTTAATCTTATTTGGGATTGGAGAAACAATCTTAGAAACAAGATATTTGCACATAAAAGAAGTAAAGATTTAAACTATATTGATATTGAATCCCTAACAGAGCAAGAGGGAAATGTATGGAGAATGAAAAATGTAATTCTCAAGTGTATTGGTGGGCTTCCTGATAATGTAAAGCGAATACAACTTGCAGAATTAATATCATGTGATAAAACAACGAGTTGTATATATGGTGTATTCCGCCCTATGCATAAAGATATTGTTATATCTCGACATTTATTAAATCGGCCCGAGGCATTTCTTGCAACATTATGTCACGAATTAGCACATGCAAAAAGTAATGCTAATGATGCGACAAGAGAATTCGAGGATGAACTTTCAAATATGTTAGGCTACATTAGTTATGCGCTAGTAAAATCGCTTTCCAATAGCAGTGTCGATTTAGTGGGATCTAAGAGTTTAGATACATATACTTTTGCATATGCAGGATGCCGATGTATGGATTGTTTTGATGAACGGTTTGAATGGAATAACGACAAGTCATATGTTAGATGTAAAGTATGTGGAAAAGAATATTTGGGAGGATACAATGAATTGGTGGATTTGAATAGAAAATATATTGACAAGAACGGCTTAGATATGTATCGTCAAGATATTATTGATGCGATAAAAGAGAAATTATGATTTTACACTTTTACTTGGTTGAGTAAATAATAACAATATAATTATAATGAACTTAAATCCGATTAAAGCCATTAAGCGGATAATTGATAATATCCGCTGGGCAATTAATGATCCAGATAGTAATTTTAATAATTGTAGCGAACTCGAACAGACATTGCGAGAAATAGAAAAACAGCTACAAGAGGATGCAAATTCCCCTAACACAAATAAAGAATCTGGGGAAGAATAACATACCAATTAATTAAAAATACCTAAAGCCACGCTGTAGATATTTGTAGCGCACCTTTTCAAAAAGTGTGAATAAAGTGTCGAAAAATAGGCTGTTTGAATATTTGCAAAACGAAGTAATCCGATCTTAACTTTGCCAGAAAAACATTATGTCTAAGATTTACGAATACGCAAAAATTGTTAATCGACGAGCAAATAAATTATCTCGCCTTTTTTGGAAGCCATACGAGGATTTCGCCGATGGATTAGTTTGGGAGTGGGAGAATAAAAGCCAATTTGATAATGAGGAAGACCACATGAGTCACATTGAGATATGTTCTAGAATACAAGGCTCGTATGATGGTTTTATTGATTTTAAGAAGCATTATTCGGCGTGGTGTAGTAGAAGAAAGAATAGCAAGGATACTATCTTGGCGAAATAAAATAAAGATACTTTAATATGTTTCTGGAATTTTATAGTTTGACCGTTCTTGACTTTTTTGAGGAGTCAAAAACATGGAAAAAAGAAGAGTTTATTGCAAATTGTACTATACACAAGAAAGAATTAGAGAACATTAGAATCCTTCGAAAACATAATAGGTACTACGGTTGCAAATTAGAAATAGAACATCTCATTGACTTTCTAAGAAAATTATTATGGTTTGATCAATCCGATGGAACATATCCAGCAGGTATGAGTCAGGATGATTATGACCTAATGATTGAGATATTTAAAAGATATAATCCTAATTTGGAGCGTAAATAGAATAATTATGCTCGCCTACACCTATATATCCCCCGGCAAATTCGAGTTGATCGACAAGCCGAAGATAGAGTGCTAATTGTGTTATGATCTCCCACCTTGCCCGCGAGTCGTTCCGCACACGCACGGTCGAGGCGGTGTGATTATTTCATATAAGCCTTGTAATAAAAATCATTTTACCAGAATTCAGGTGCAAGCATAATTACGATAACCGTGTGTTTACGAGTGAAGAGAAAAAGCCGAAACTTTTTCTCTTTTTTTTGTCTCATCAAGGTAACACTGACAGCCTTTGGCATTGTTGGGATGTAGTTTTGCCGAAAAATAACACACAATGAAGAAGAATAAGCAAAGCCTACTGCGCCAGCAAGTGCGGAAAGTAGAAGAGAAGATTCTTGCCATCACAGGCAAAAATGTGGAGTTTAATATGGAGTGGACGCGTTCGCAACGCAAATGTGAGCAGGTGGAACGCCTAATCTGGAAGCGCAAACATCTGCTCGACAGGATGTTTGTTGCTACGCCCGAGGAGGTGGCGCGTATGGAGCAGTTGAACCGTCGTTTGTACGACCTCACGCAGCAGATGTATGCTCGCACCGAGGCGCTCTATCGCAAGATGGCGATCACGACCTATGACCCCGAATTTGATGACGATGTGGAGGTTGAGGGCGCGCTCCGGTTTTCGCCGAATGGGCACAGCTCTGTTTTGCCAATGGCGAATGACGACTACTACGGCTCGGATTTTTCCGAAATGTTTTGCGTGATTGATTGGCTCTACACCTGCAAGCATCTGAAATTGGAGGAGGTGGAGCATTGCTGGTGTTTCCGCTCGCCTGCCGACTATCGCCCCGAAATGACGCGCGAAGAGTTGGGGATAAAAGACGACCTCAACGATGGCACGACCTGGTATGAGTCTGTTCAGCCAGCAGCCGAGCAATTAAGCCACCTTTGCATCTGCCACGCCATTCACGATTTGAGTTGCCACAAGCCCTATTCCATTCCCGACATTCTGCGTATGAACGACTTTTGCGTGGAGGTAAAGGTCCAGCATCAGCATTGGGATGAGCAGGATGGTAGCCGTTGGAAGTGGTGGAAACGGTGCTCGTTTGCGGAGTTTCGGGATAAGTTTTTGCGCGAGGCAGAGCAAAATCGTGCGCCACAGATTCGACTTGGTCAGGAGATAGCCAATCGCACACGCCAATATTTTCACGATTATTTGGAGGACTTATCCGCAGATATGCCGAGCGTAGAGCAGTGGACGGAGCCATTATCCGATGAAGTTCACTATCGCTGGCGTCCGCAAACGGATTGTTTCTACTTGGATGAAAATATCGACGACTACCTGCATGAGCTGTATGAGTTTGTGAGAATGGAATAAAATCATTAAATTTGTGATAGACTATAACCCAAGAAATGGATAACAACAGAATAGCTCATATACTCAACTTTATTGATAATATCGTTGGTGAGGATGCAAAGCAGGAGGCGTCTGAAGTCAATTTTGTTATGGAGTTGGCGGCAGATGTTAGGCGTTGCATCGCCCAGAATAGACATCTGTTGCCTTATCACCTCAATATTATTGATGAACTGCATATTAACGAAAACGGACATAGTCGCATCCTTTGTAAATTATTGCAATATCAGTCGCAATCCGGGGAGTATGTAGTTCTACAATCGCTGTTGGGGTATATTGCTGAACAAAATCATGAATATCGTTCCATACACATCCAAAGACCGCTAATTACGCAAGAGCAGTGTCGAATAGACCTGTGGATACGCGATAGGGTGGGTGGATATGCCATTATTTTCGAGAATAAGGTGTATAACGCCACCGATCAAGCGGCTCAGCTATCCAGATATATCGACTGTACCAAAGCAAATGGATTTACAGACGAACAAATTTTTGTAGTCTATCTGTCGCAACAAGGTTCGGAGCCGGCAGAACAATCTTGGGGTACATACAAGTCCGAGTATGAACAGCGGTATATAAATCTATCATTTAGGGATGATATTCTACCGTGGCTGAAAGAATGTGTTGTTCCGATACTGCCGGATAAGGATCGCCTATTACGCTGTGCCGTAGATCAATACATAGACTATTTGGAGGGTATTTTTGGTTTGAGAACAATAGATAAAGAGTTAAATATGAAAGTAGAAGAGTGCATTACAGAAAAACTTGGTTTAACGGGTCAGGTGTATGATGATTATCGTACCATTCGTCAATATCAAGACGACATCAATAAGGTGTTGAACCATTTGGGAGCACTAAAAGACAAGGTAGAGAAACAGATGTTCGAGAAGTGGAAGGATGCTTTGACTCAGCACTATCCACAGCTGAAAGATCATATAACATTAGGGAATAGAGGAAAGGATATTTTTGTCGGCATCAATCTGGAAGTTTGTAAACATCCTATCTGTATATGTATTGAAAGAGAGACAAATATCTTCTATGGGGTATATTGTGTAGCGGGCAAAGATGCCAATATAAACAAGCTGATTGAAGAAGCTACATCCTATATTGGCGGCTGGGAAAACAATAGTTCGTTTTGGTATTGCTGGAAATACCCCGATAGCGAATCTGTCCTGCCTGACCTAATCGCTCTTATTGATGCAATTATCCCATTGACAAAACAGTAAACACCACGAGACCTGCCCTTAACATGGGCAGGTCTCGTTCTCTTGTAGGGCTATCTCCAAGCCTCGCTCCAACTTTTTGCGCAATAAATATGGGACTTTGCGGCGCACGGGGAACAGGCTTGTGACGTAGTAGTGCGAGTGGTTAGGCATATACCCCTCATCGCCATCGAGTGTCGTGTAGGAGTCATCCGTTATATCAAGTGCATAATCCATCTCTTGGTTTAGTTCGTCATCCGTAATTCCAGCGCAGCTCTTTTGAAACTCTTCGCGTACTCTTCGGCGAATCTCCGCAGCTCGCTCAGGAGTTGGTGGCTGACTATACACAATCTCCAACGATACCGTATCGCCCGACAACACCTCAACCAAGTCGCCCACCTCAAAACGGCACTCCTCTTTGGGTCGTCCATTAAATGGTTCGAGTGCTCCGCCCAAATCCTTGTTGTATAGCGATGAGACCTTTGTCTCGTGCAGAAATGTCCCATCTTCCAAGTAGATGCGAGTATGTTGCGCATCGCCCGTAAGGTGCCAATCAAATGGTATCTCATCGACCACAAAGCCATAATAGTAGTCGTAATCTGAGCGATATTTCCCGGAAGATTTTGCTTTCTCATCATTGGTTACATATTTGCGAATACGCCTTTCGGCATCCTCCAATGAATGGAAGTAGCCCGTAACCTCTCGCCGCACCTCAAAACGAGGATAGCGGGCCTCGGATTTGTCGGGTAGGTCGGAGGCATTACTGCCTCTTTCCCCCCTAAGAACCGTACGTGATACTTTCGCATCATACGGCTCAAGCAACTCAATTTGTTTTATAAATTGACTCATTTTATCTTCCTTTTT
>SUZQ01000073.1 GCA_015059875.1 Rikenellaceae bacterium
TAACGATCGCACCATTATACGGCTACCGTCAATCACAGTATCTACCCTTGGAACAATATCTTCATTTGTTTGCGCATACAATAGCATACCTGACACATTTCCGAGATGTTCTTTATCACGATTTTTCACATAGGTAAATATCTGATACAGGTTTCCTGAATGTATCGACTTTTTGTCATACTGCGATTGCATCATCGCAGTGTAATATTTGGTATCAATAATAAGCGTATGGTCTGTGCCATGTAACGTTATATCACTTTGCATAGATGGCAGCAAATCAAGTCCCTCCGACTCACCATCTTCAAGTACATTCCATTTTATAGCATCAGCATTTGCTTTTAGTGAAGGATAGTGTCGTTTGTAGTAGTTCAGTACAAATCGCTCAAATAATCTATTCATATGCTCGTCAGAGAATGTCGGCATTCGCTTATTCCCACTCTCTGTTGTCATAAGTGCCCCTTCTACAATAAAATAGCAAATGTTCATCAGCATACGATAGCTGCGATTGTTACGCTGGAAACACATAGCACCCCATCTTATATTACGCAAATCACACTCATCAACATCATTAAAGAAAGGCAATATAGAGCGCAGTTGTTGTTTTCGCTTTGTATTTACATCTTCACTTCGCACAAGTAGCAACATTGTGCTTTTCAAGATACGATTTAGCTGATTATTTATAGATAGTTCATCATACTCGCAATCAAGATATCGCTTGCGTTGTATGATATTGCGGATAGTACCATTTATATCAAGACGACCTCGCATTATTGATAATGTTTCGTGTCGCTCGATATACTCTTTGTACAAGCCTTGTTTTAATTGCTCTGAAACGCCACGAAATAGGATTTCTGCAAACAAGTCTAATATTTGCTTAAAATCTTCTTCTGCTATATTATCATAGTTATTCTTCCTAAGCTCCTGAAAAGCGTAGGATAGCATGTGATAGATATTGCGTGTTAGTATGGTGCTTTTATTAGCCATTTATAGCCTTATTCAATCGTTCTGACCACTTTGTTACAGCATCTCTGCTGTCAAACCAATATTCACTAAGTAGAGGAATAATATCATAATTCACAACTGCATACAACCATCTATCTGTAACCTCATCAACTTTATTATAGCATAAGTAACTATGACCAATCTCAAAGCCCCAACCCAAAGAACCTTCTTTAACAATTTCTTTGTTAAGCTCTATGATTTCGGATACAAGTTTATTGTATTTCTCATTATTTAGAGACTTCTGCTTCTCTTTGAAGCCATCGGTATCGTAACCAGGTTTTAGGTCGAAGAAGCTGAATCGACGACGTAAAGCGTAATCAATCATTGCAAGACTACGGTCTGCGGTGTTCATCATACCGATGATATATAAATTCTCAGGAACATAGAACTTCTCGCCGCTATACAATAATGCTACTCGCTCATTGCGATAAGCACTCTCAACAAGCATCAGTAATTCACCAAAAATCTTTGATAAATTACCTCTATTTATCTCGTCGATTATGAAGAAATAGGGTCTGCTTGGATCATTTTTAGCCTGGGTGCAGAAGTTATAGAAAATCCCTTTTCTCAACTTAAAGCCCTCTTCATCTGGTTTGTAGCCCTCAATAAACTCTTCATACGAATAGTTTTGATGGAATTGTACAAAACAGATTCGATTATCATCCTTCTCCTCCATTATAGAGTACGCCAATCGTTTTGCGCTAAATGTTTTACCAACGCCAGGCGCACCTTGTAGAATTATGTTTTTCTTAATTTCAAGTTTAGCACGTAGATGGTTATAACTATCCTTTGTCATAAAAACATCCGAAAGGAAATTATCAACCGTATAAGATTCAGATTTAACTTCCAACGAAGGCTTCTCATTTGCTTCACGAATGATATCCATCAACAGATTGTATTCGTCAGCGGTAAGTTTGAAGAAGGAGCCATTGGGATTTACAAAAACCTCCATATTCTGAAGCTCTGCAATATCTCTTATAGAAGCATAATCAACAGGTGCTGTTAAAGTCTCTGTCTTCTTAAATACAATGCGCTCACCATCACTTGCCTTAGAGACTATCGCAAGACAAAGTATCTGTTTTGTAGGATTTGACTCATAACAAATAACAGCATCACCATCTTTTGCATCGACAAAATTTTGGAATATACGACGTTTGTTGCCATTAGAATTATACAAAGTATAATCCTGCTCATCACCTACAACCCATTCTGCCAAACTCCAATATTTTGGATTAGCATTTAGCCACCAATAGCCGTGCTTGAGACTATCGGTTTTAGGCGCTCCGACGATTGGCGTAACATAGGATTGTTTTATGGTGGTTGTTTTAGGTTGATGCTTTCCCGCAATAGAAAATGATGGTTTCATGTATTTGCCAACATAATATCCGAAGTCAATAGCTGCTGTCCTAAATGTATAATCAGGGTAACAATCATCTGTTTGTGCATTATCCAGCATACCTCGGTAAGCCATATCTTCGGCAAGTGTCTCGGCAATTACATTGTAAATATTGTAAGTCTCAATGATAGCATTTGTACCCATGCCTCGCAACTTAATATTAACATTCAGTTCCTTGAAAAGAATCTGTGCAATAGATGGCTTGTATATATAGTACTTATCTGGAAATCTAAGCCAAAGATAAGTGCTTATAACATTGTCTGTTTGATAATGATTTTTTGTACCTTCTACATCCCACTTCTCATGAATTAGATCAATGCCTTTTTTGAACTCTTCTATACGCTCAAACAGGCTCCTATCATCATCAAAAAGCACAATAAATAAATTCCTAACCTCTTCTGTATATGATTTCGCATAATGCTTTATCATCCTACGAGGGAATGTACTCCTCGTAGCCAATAGGTTCCCTGTCTTTGATAATGATCGTGAAAGCATCTCTGCAAAATTTTCGGCATTGATATCCCAATTATCCTGAAAACATTTAACAGCCTTCCACTTGTATAGCTCATTTGGAATGTTAGTCTCAAAATCAGCTTTATACTTGCCGATAAGCTCTTGCAATTTAGTCTGGTCAATAGTTGTCATAGCTATATCTTTATTTTTTATCTCTCTCCATATTTTTCTACCAACTCCAACTTTTTGATTCGGGAGGTTATAGCGCTTGGCTTGCGTTGGAAGTGGGCTGCAAGCTCTTTGGTTGTTGCGCCCTCACACCACATTTGGGTCAGCTCTAAATCATCCTCCTCAGTCCAAGGGGCATAGGCATTAGGGTACTCCTGTCGGCAAGCAAATACTGAGTAGGTGGGCGTTCCTGTCAGCTGCTTATACGCTCTCAAATACTTCTTCAATCGCTTGACATCCTTGTCCGAAATATATGGCAATCGGCGGATATCCATATTATCTGTCAGGTCGTTGAGTTTGACCGCTACTGCCAATGGATTCTCCTTGACACGGGAAATAAACTTATCGTATGGCTCATTTTCGGAGAGCTTAGTAACACAACGCAGTGCCTCGATAACCTCTGCCGAAAAGCCCTCAGCAGCAAGGCGTTCAAAGGTCCAATCGCTATCCTCCACAACGTCGTGTAGTACGCCGACAATCTTCTCTTCGGTGGTCTTACCTGCCGCCATTACACGCAACGGATGACCGATATAGTCATTGCCTGCCTTGTCAAACTGCCCACGATGCGCCTCGGTTGCTATCTCTATTGCCCGTTCAAGTGTGCTCATTGATAAAATTCTGTTTGCAATTCCAATTCCTTACAAAGTTAAACATAATTTCAATACAAAGAGTAGCGACTCATCAATAATCCTCCTCATAATCATCATAGTCATACGACGAATCATAGTCGCGAGTGTTGTCGTGCGAAGTGTTGTTCGAGTCATCATCGAACAATTCCTCATAAATCCACGCTGCAATCAGCCAATCCCAAAGTGACATAACAAACAAATTTAAGGGTTACTTTGCGACAAAGTAACCCCGAGTTTTTGACAGCTTTTGACAAAAGGCAAAAAAATCACTCTAAAACATACACCGCCTTATCGCTATACCTATCAAGGGTGAAGTGCAGGGTGCTGAGGGAGCTGATATTGTCGAATTGGGTGAAATAGACCTCATCGGCAAGGTCGGCGGCGCCCCAGTTGCGTTGTTGGGCGGAGTTCCAGCTATGGCGCGTGTAGCCACGAAACGAAATAAACAGCAAATTTCCCTCGTCAAAAGCCGTTTGCAAGTGTGGCGGAACCTTTTTATAGAGAGCTCTTCCGAGCGCAAAAATCACGGGATGATGGCGTTCAAGCAGATAGTTCAAAACCTCTTTTTCGAGTGGGGAGTGAAAGCCGCTGATAACGACTTTGTCGGTTTGGCAGATTGATTCGGCCCATTGCAGTGCCAATTGCGTGTCGTGTGGCGTTGCTTTCCGCGAAGCGAAGAATGCCACCAACTCTCTATCGAGCAAGTCCTTATTTCCGGATAAGTCCATAAAAAAGCGCAGGCTGCTGCATTAACTTACTCCGTACTCAGGCCTTCGCTGCCATCTATCAGAATAAGCAACACAGAAAGCCCACGCCAGATGTATATGCAAGCATAACCTACGCCAAAACGCAGGTTGCGACATTACATCGTCGTTGGACTCCTTGTTGCCACTCTTCCGATAGATTTCAAAGTTGCGAAGTTTGAGTACAGAAGAATCGCTCAAAGCGTCTAATTATGTTCACGGCTCAACGGCAAAAGCCATAAGCCATTACAAAGATAAGTAAAAATTTACAGAAACTCCGAATTTTGGCAGAAAACTATTTTGCTGTACGCCAAACGCTGTGTCGAAAATTTCTATAACTTTGTGGAGCAATCAGAAGAATATGGGCATATTTGATTTATTTCGTAAGCGTAAAAAGGAGGCAGATGACAACATTAAGCCTCAACAACAAGCCGCTCTACAGCCAACGCAATATCAAAGAGCATTGCAATTCAATGCCGAGTTCGCCGAGTTGTTGGGCGGCGACTCATTCATTGCCCGTAGTGATTACAAGCATTTTATTTCAGAATACCAAGAGGAGTACAAATTCTTCTGCTCTATCATTGAAGCTAATATCTTGGAAGACTATGTTAGCAAAAACAATCTCGACCTCGCGCAAATTGAGGCCTTCATAAATCATTACGATGAGATAAAAGACCTAACCCAAGAGTCGGCGACTATCAAAAAGCACAACGACCAATTTGTTGCCAATCACATAAAATCTGAAAAGGAGTACCTCGACAATATCCTCAAAGTATGCGACCCTGCCATATTGCTCGACAATGAGCAGAGAGAGGTTGTATTGTCGGAGGAGGATAACACTCTCGTTATTGCTGGAGCGGGAGCTGGCAAGACTACAACGGTGGCTGCAAAAGTGCGATACTTGGTGGAGAAGCGAGGAGTTAAGCCCGAACAGATATTGGTCATTTCCTTTACCAACAAGGCTGTTGAGGAGTTACGAGAGCGCATAAATCACAACCTTAAAATTCCAAGTATCATTACAACATTCCACTCCATAGGCTACTCTATTCTTCGACAGGGCGAAGAGGAGCAACGCAAGATTGTGGATAACGGCTTTATGTATAATGTAATCAACGAATACCTCAAAACGAAGGTGTTGCGCAACCCTCAACTCGTTGATAAACTCATTTTGTTCTTTGGCTCATACTTTTCGGCTCCATACGAGGGTGAAAACTTGGGAGAATACTTCCAATTTGTTGCCGATGCCGATTATTTGACTCTCAAAAGCGATTTGCAAGACTATGTGCAGCAGGTTGTTGATAGGCGCACCCGTCGTACTCAAACCCTCAACAATGAGGTGCTACGCTCTATGGAGGAGGTGCAGATTGCAAACTTTCTCTACCTAAATCAAATCGAGTACGAATACGAGCCAATGTATCAGTATCGCATTTTGAGTGCGAACAAACCGTATACACCAGATTTCCGTATAGTGCAAGACGACAAGGTTACATATATTGAGCACTTTGGCATTACGGAAGATGGTCGCAGTAGCCGATACACCCAAGAACAACTCAACAAATACAAATCCGTCATCAATGATAAGGTATCCTTGCACCGCAAGCACAAAACAGATCTTATCTATACATTCTCGCAATACAAAGATGGGCGGGAGATGTTGGAGCACCTTCGAGAGATGCTTTTGGCTCACGGTTACGAACTCAAAGAAAGACCTACGGCGGAGGTGTATAAACGCCTTGTCGATACCGAGGAGAACAAATACATCACTCGCCTTACGCAGTTGATATGCACCTTTATCGGCAACTTCAAAACACAAGGCTTTAAGGGTGGAAAGTTTGCCGATTTCAGAAGCAATACGAAGAATGTCCGCACAAAACTATTCCTCGACATCTGCGAGGTTTGTTACTTGGAGTATCAGCAAGCACTCAAAGAGCAGCACTGCATCGACTTTGAGGATATGATTAACGAGTCGGCGGAGTTAATCCGCAAAAAGCAGATTGAGAAAGAACAGCTCGACTATAAATATATCATTGTTGATGAGTATCAGGACATCTCTCGACAACGATACAACCTAATCAAAGAGTTATCGCAGTTGTGCGATGCAAAGATTATGGCTGTTGGTGATGATTGGCAGTCTATCTATGCGTTCAGTGGCTCTATCCTCCCTCTATTTACAAAATTCTGTGAGGAGGTTGGCTATGGTCAAGAGTTGAAGATTACCCGCACATATCGCAATGCCCAAGAGATAATCGACATTGCGGGAACATTCGTGCAAAAGAACTCCCAGCAGATTAAGAAGGAGTTAATCTCTCCCAAACGCATCGACAACCCCGTAATTATCTCCACTTATGGCGACGAAAAGGGGCAAAAGGAGAATCCGCACAAGGGCGGTCTGTTCTATAATCTTGGCGTGGCGATTGAAAATGCCATAGGCGAGATATTGGAATATAGTGCAGTCGAGGGTAAAACAAAGGTACCATCCATTTTGCTGATTGGTCGCTATGGTTTTGATGCACGCAATATGTGTAAGGCGGAGCAATTCAACTACAACGAGGAGAACGGCAGGGTTTACTCGGTTAAGTACGGCAACAGGGTTAAACTTAATTTTATGACCGCTCATAGTTCAAAGGGATTGACCGCCGAGAATGTGATTATCATAAACGCAAAAGATGAAACCTACGGCTTCCCGTCCAAAGTTGATGACGACCCCGTTTTGAATTTGGTCGTATCGTTTGACACATCGTACAACTATGCCGAAGAACGCCGCTTATTCTATGTGGCATTGACCCGTACAAAGAATCGAGTATTTATCGTTACGCCCGATATGCGCCCATCGGAGTTTATCAAAGAGTTGTTGAGTGAGCCTCATAACTATCCGAATGTAACACTACACGGAGAGTTGAAAGTTGACCTCAAAGCCCCTAAAAAGGTGAAAGATTGTTGCCCTATATGTGGCTATCCTTTGCAATTCAAGTGGAATAAGAACTATGGCTTAAAGTTGTGGATTTGCACCAACGACCAAGAGATTTGCGGATTTATGACCAATAACAAAAGTGGTGGCGAGTTATCTATCCATAAATGCGATTGGTGTCAAGATGGCTATCTGGTAGTCAAGAAGGGCTCTGATGGTTATTTCTTGGGTTGTACGAACTATAAACCAGATAGAACGGGGTGCGGTCGTATGTTGAGTGCAGGGCAGTATGAGTTGTGGTTAAATAGCTCGTTTGGTGTTGAGGATGCATCAGAACATAAACCATCATACTTCGTACCTAAAAACAAAACAGTAGCACTAAAAATGCAGAAAAGCAAGACCACAAATGGGCGCAATGGTGGAGCGACTATCAATACAACCGCATATAAAGAGGTAATTATTGAGAACGAGGTGTTCAGGATTGTGGTGGACTCCGAAGGCAACACACTAACCGATATGGAATTGCTTGGTGTGTTGCGTGCAATGCGTACCCGTGTGGCAATGGAGAAAGAGTTGCCGTCATACTACCTTCTGCATAACAATATCCTTGTACTTATCGCAACAGATAAACCGACGACACGAGAGGAGCTGATGAGTATCAGCGGTTTTGGCATTCGCAAATGGGAGGTTTGGGGCGATGAGATTCTTAAAGTTGTATCATCCTACATAACAGAATAGTGGCATACATCTTGAACAATTCGGAATAAAAACGAGCGATATGAAAAAGATTGTGATTGTGGATGGTGGTCCGCGAAAGAATATGAACACAGCGCAGTTGTTGCAGCGATTTGCCGAGGGTGCGAAGTCGGTTGGCGAGGATATTGAAGTGAAGACAGTGCGACTTTACGACATTGATTATAAGGGTTGTATGGCGTGTATGGCTTGCAAACTCAAAGGCAAGGCTTCGAATATCTGCCGTTTCCAAGATGCGCTCTCGCCACTCTTGGACGAGATTGCCGAGGCAGACGGCTTGGTGCTTGGCTCGCCCATCTATTTTGGCGAGGTGACGGGCAAGATGCGTGCCTTCTTGGAGCGTTTGGCGTTCCCGTGGCTCTCGTACAACGATTACAGCCTGACCGCGCCGAAGCGTATGCCTGTGGTGCTTGTCGAGACGATGAACGGCACGCCTGAGCGCAACAACAGCAACCATTTCGGCACGATGGAGTGGTGCCTCACAACAGCCCTCGGCGAGATAGAACGCATCATCGGCTACAACACTTGCCAGGTGGCGAAGTACGACAATTACGAACTCGGCAGCTTCTCCGAGGAGGCAAAGCACGCTTGGCGTGATGAGCATTGGCAGGAGGATTTACAAAAGGCCTACGATGCCGGTCGCAAAATGGCGGAGCAGTAAGAGGTTACTACTATGGGACAGAGAGAAAAAGTTTCGGCTTTTTCTCTTTTTTTTGTTGGCAATTGTCAGAAGTTGTCAAAAACTAGGGGTTACTTTGCGACAAAGTAACCCTTAATTGCTTTTTGTTATGTCACTTTGGGATTGGCTGCTTGCAGCGTGGATTTATGAGGAACTGTTCGATGATGACTCGGACAACAGCTCGCACGACAACACTCGCGACTATGATTCGTCATACGACTACGATGATTATGAGGAGGATTATTGATGATTCTTCACTCTTTGTATTGAAATTATGTTTAACTTTGTATGAGAATAATTAAATACACCATATATGATACGAGATTTTTACACAGAAGAACTACGCAGATTAATTCTTGGTACTCTCAAGAAAATCCAAAATCCGATTTTTGTTTTCGTG
>SUZQ01000074.1 GCA_015059875.1 Rikenellaceae bacterium
ACAGTCGGCATTGCAAAATCAAAGCAATACGCAGACTATTCGTCCTATATCCGGTTTCCGTGTTAGCAACCTTTTTACCGGAGGTAGTAGTGCTTTATCTTTGGGCGAGGAGATTCGCCGAGAGATTGCAAGTGCAGATGAAATATGCTTTATCGTATCATTTCTGAAAGTTTCTGGTGTTCGCATACTTCTCGATGATCTCAAAAAGTTTTGTAATCGTGAGGGTACAAGATTGCGTATTATTACAACTACCTATTGTGGTGCCACACAAGCCAAAGCAATTGAACAATTAGCGGCCCTGTCAAATACTGAGATAAGAATCTCTTACAACACCGATATTGAGCGTCTGCATGCTAAATCGTATATCTTTGTTCGTAATTCGGGTATGAACACAGCGTACATCGGCTCTTCAAACCTATCGAAGTCTGCACAGACCGAGGGTTTGGAGTGGAATATACGTGTTACAAGTGTTGAGAATCCTCACATCATCAAAACTGCATTGGCAACCTTTGAGATGTATTGGAATAGCCCGAACTTCGAGGATTTCCGTATTGGTGGCATAGAAAAATTCAACAAGGAGATTCATCGAAACATCTTCCATACAGAGACCACGGACTTTGTTTATCAGCGATATACATTATTACCACACCAGAAGCAGATTCTTGATAAATTGCGTGTTGAGCGTGAAGATAGAGGCAACTTCAAAAATCTTATTGTGGCTGCAACCGGTACGGGTAAAACTGTTATATCTGCTTTTGACTATCAAGAGTTCGCGCGTACACATTCAAGGGCTCGCATTCTTTTTACAGCACATCGTGAAGAGATTTTACGACAGTCGCTCAATACATATCGCAGCGTTCTGCAAGATGCAAATTTTGGTATGCTCTGGGTTGGTGCAAATCGTCCGCAAGAGGCTAACGAGTACGAGCATCTATTCGTCTCTATCTCGATGTTTAACTCTCGCTTTGAGGAGTTCTTTGCATTGCTCGATTCAGACTTTTACGACTATATAGTTATTGACGAGGCACACCATAGTCAGGCTGATAGTTATCGTAAGCTATTTGACCATTTCCAGCCACAACTGTTGGTTGGTCTTACCGCTACCCCTGAACGTATGGACGGCAAAGACCTGCGCCCAGATTTTGGAAATAGGATTAGTGCAGAAATTCGTCTACCCCAAGCATTGCAGGCTGGACTTCTCACGCCATTCCAATACCTCTGTATCTCTGATGACACAGACCTAAGCGATGACAGTTTGTGGAGTGGCCAAAAGTATAATATCGAGCGATTAGCCGATAAATTGTGCGCCAAGACTCGTGCTCAGCTTATTGTCGATGCGTTACGCAAGTATTTGGCAGATGAGTACACCTGCCGAGCTTTGTGCTTCTGTGTAAATAAACGACATGCAGATTTTATGGCTGAGCAATTGAGGCTATATGGCTTCAATGCACAAAGTCTTACATCAGACACTCCAGCTGATAAACGTAAACAGCTTGCAAAGGATCTTCGAGAAGGAACATTGCATTACCTCTGCGTAGTCGATATTTTCAACGAGGGTGTGGATATTCCTGAGGTTGATACCGTTCTGTTCCTTCGACCAACAGAGAGTTTGACAATCTTCCTGCAGCAGTTGGGTCGAGGTTTGCGATTATCGGCTGGTAAGACTGAACTAACAGTCCTCGATTTTGTGGCACAAGCCAACCGCAAGTATGATTTTGCGAGCCGCTTCCGTGCACTCACCCTGCAACCCGAAAAGAATATCCAAAAGCAGATAAAAGAGGGTTTTACTCTCTTGCCGTTGGGTTGTAGCATTGTAATGGAGCAGAAGGCGCGACAGTATATCCTCGACAACATTACAAGTGCTATTTATAACAAAAACCGAATTATAAAAGAGATAAATAGCTACGCAACAATACCGACGCTAATACAGTTCCTTGAAAATAATGGACAGGATATACGCATCTTATATCAAGGCTCCAATTGTTGGTCGTCGCTCAAACGTGCAGCAGGGCGAATAACATACGCCGATGATGCGGTAACTAAGCGTTTGGAGAAGGGTATGGCAAATTTGATACATCACAATACCGCTTCATTCCTCCGCTTTGTAGAACGATTTATCGCTGGCGAGGAAGTGCATACGGTTAGGGCAAATAAGACCTATGCAATTATGCTCTATTATGCTTTATTCCAGGACAAGCTAAGCAAAACTGGTTATAGCTCTATAAACGAAGCATTAGAATTAGTTCACTTGCCTAAATATGCTTGCTTTAAGCAGGAAATAGCAGAGATTGTCTCATACCTATTATCTCGTTTGGACATCAAAACAACACCTATTGGAGCTGAAATAATTCCCGGATTGGAGTTGTATGGTTGCTATACTCGTGAAGAGGTATTTACGCTCGTTGGCCGCCAGACGGCAGAGTTAAAGATGCAAGGTGCGGCATCTGGAGTATTTAATCTTCCAGAGCACAATGCTACACTGTTATTTGTTACATTAAATAAGTCCGATAAAGATTTCTCACCTTCAACGCAATACAACGACTACCTAATCAACGAGGAGTATTTCCATTGGCAATCGCAGAATACAGATTCTCATAACAACAATGGTGGTCGCCGTTATACCAATCAGTCACAAACAAAGAATAAAATAATTCTCTTTGTACGCGAGGAGAAGAAGGATGGATTTGGCAACACCTCTCCATTCCATTGTTTCGGTTTGGTGGACTATGTATCATCGCACGATGACTTCCCAATGAATGTTAAGTGGAAACTCCAGAAGCCGGCAATGGCTCAATACTTAAAGGCTATTTAATAATGAAGAAGATAGAAGTTGTAGCTGCAATTATATATAAAGACGGAACATACTTTGCCACTCAGCGAGGATATGGCGAATTTGAAGGTATGTGGGAATTCCCGGGTGGAAAGATTGATCCTGGCGAAAGCCGTGAAGTTGCCCTTAAACGAGAGATTCAAGAAGAATTAGGAGTTGATATAGCTATCGAAAATCTACTTTGTACAACAGAGTATGATTATCCCTCATTTCACTTGACGATGCATTGCTATTTATGCAGTATCGCATCAGGTGAGATAGAGTTGCGAGAACATAAATCTGCTTTATGGCTAACCTCAGACAAGCTTGAAGATGTAGCGTGGTTGCCTGCTGACAAAGATGTTATCGACAAATTGAAATCCCTATGATCGACCACCTTTTACACCCATTGGTTTGTGAGCGTTTCAAGAGTGATGCGCGGTATCGGGAGGGGCATTTGCGAGTGGTGAATGCGCTGCCCGAAAGGCGTGTCGTGGGACTTCATTCGCCCGAGATTAAGGCTGTCGCAAAGAGGCTCTCACGCGAGGGTGGCGAAGTCATTATGCCCGATGGAACGCATCGAATTTGTGCCAATGGAGCCGAGGTAATTCGTGCGTTTGATGCTGTGCCGAGCGAGAATCTTTGCTACGAGGAAACCGTCATCTGGGGCTATCTCATTAACCTAGAAAGATGTTCGCTCGACGAGCGTTTGGCAATGCTCGGTCGCTATGTTCCGGTGCTCGATAATTGGGCGGTGTGCGACTCCTACTGCGCTTACGCAAAGTGGATGGCGCATGCCGACAAGGAGGCTATATGGGCGTTTTTGGAGCGTTGGTTTGACTCCGAGCGCGAGATTGAGGTGCGCTTTGCGGTAGTTGTGGCTATGTGCTATTTCCTCAACGAGGAGTGGCTCAACAAGGTTTTTGAGCGCATCAACTCTCTCGATTTTGACCGCATAAAATCAAAGTACAAGACCCTCAAAGGCAAGCCGAAAGTGGCGCAACAAGGCACTGTGCAGGGTGCGGAGCCATACTATGTGCGAATGGGTGTTGCGTGGCTGTTAGCGACTGCGCTTGCGAAATTTCCAGACCAAACAAGAGCCTTTGTCCGCTCGTCAAACCTACCTGCTGATGTAGTCAAATTCTATATCCGCAAGGCTCGCGAGTCATTCCGCACACGCAATGTAGTGGCATTATGATAATAACACCTATAAAAATGAAGAAGATAGCAAAATTCAAGTCCTCGCTACGAAGTGACCATCCGCTATTCAAGCAGTTGATAAGCAATGCTCCAGAATGGTGGCATAAGGCGTTGCAATTTGAGGGTGCTTATATTGATATACGCAAAGACAACACGATAAATATCTACTACGAGGGTGCGTCGTTGGCGAAGATTGAGTGGGCGAATGGCACTGTCAAGGCCACTTGTCATCCGAAGTACCTATATGGCGATAGGGCGCAGGCATATTACAAGAACGGTATAGCGATATATCAGCCTTGTGAGGGGGAGCTTGTGAGGATAGGAACTGAGGAGTGTCGCCTACTAAGAAATGCGCAGATGTACTACTCCGACAAGGAGGGTAAAGAGGTTAGCGATGCAGAGCAAAAGTCGGAGAAAAAGCTGCAAAGCGAGATAGTATGCCGGGCGAAAACGCTCTATATCGACTCCGAATTTGCACACCAATACGAGGAGGGCAGTCGGCATACCATACGCATTGATTTAGTGCGAGTTGTTGGTAATAAAATTCAGTTTGTTGAGCTAAAGCGTATTCAAGACAATAGACTGCGTCACGAAGAGTGTAGCAATGTTACACCCGAGATTATCACACAAATAGAGGAGTATCGCAGCTTCTTAAAAACCAACTATAAGGCTATTCTTGAATACTACAAAACTTTGATAGCGATTAAGCGTAGTTTGGGTTTGCCGACAACTGCGGCATATATAGATACGCTGGCAATCGACACTGAGCCATACTTGGAGATTCACAACCTATACACGCACCTAAACCCTCAACGAGAGGCAAGAATAGAGGGAATAAAAAGGGAACTTGATGAGCACAATGTAAAGTACGAGATTCTATGATTCTAACCATCCATAGAGGCACTCACGAGATTGGTGGTAGTTGTGTTGAAATCTGCACCGATAAGGCGAAGATTTTGATTGACCTCGGTATGCCCCTCGACTACGACAAACATACCACAGAGGAGCAGACGCAGATACGAAGCGATGCTGCCGAGTGGTGCAAGGGTGTGGATGCACTCTTTTTGAGCCATGCCCACGCCGACCACTATGGTTTTCTCGATTTGTTGCCTCAAGATACGCCTATTTATGCCACCGAGGAGACCTTTGCGATGCTCGCCCTTGATGGCATTCTCGGCGATGACCCTACGGAACATCTCGAAAAGCATCCACTAAAAAGCGGGCAATCGTGCGAGGTGGCAGATATAAAGGTTACAGCCTATATCATTGATCATTCGGCTTATGGGGCGTGTGCCTATCTTATAGAGTGCGACGGTAAGCGTTTATTGTATAGTGGAGATATTCGCCTTAACGGTGTTAAGGGTGTGTTATACAAGAACCTACCCAAGGGTGTAGATTATCTGCTCTTGGAGGGAACAAATGTTTTGCGAGCAAAGAGCAATCCCACCGAGCGAGAGGTAGAAAATCAGTTTGTTGAGGCCTTTGATAATGCGCCCGATGCTCTGCACTTGGTTTGGTGCTCGGCAAAGAATATCGACCGTATATGCGCCCTGTTTCGTGCTTGTATTAGATGTGGCAAGTGGCTTGCGATTGACCCCTATACGGCAAATGTTTTGGCGGCGGTTGCTCGATTAAACCTCAAAATTCCAACCGTGACAACTGCCGAGCAGATGAAGGTCTATTTTCCGCCACGCCTCACGGATCGCCTTACGGAACGCAACCAAGAACGGTATATCTACTCCCTCAACCCCAAACAGAACAAGGCGTCGTATGATGATTTCTCAGGCTCGCCAGAGAAATATGTAATGCTTGTACGCCCAACTGTACTAACTTATTTGCAGCGAATTAAAGCGTTTCGTATTCGCTTTATAAGGTCAATTTGGAGTGGCTATTGGAATGAGCCCAGCACCGAGCGTTTTCGTGGTTGGGTCGAGGAGCATTGCGAGGTGGTCAAGGATATCCATTCGAGCGGTCACGCCGATACACAATCATTGCAACGCATCGTTGAGCATATTCGCCCACAAACGATTATCCCAATACATACCGACTCGCCGAGTAGTTTCGGTGAGCTATTCTCGGAGAATCATATTTTATACCTCTCCGACAATAGGTCTATTGAGTTATAGTTCCGCACACGCACGGTCGAGGCGATGTGGCGTCCCAACCGTGCGGTTTGGTGACATTGCATCAATAACTAATTTAGACGAAATCTGTTGTTTACATCGTCACAACCTTCTTAATCGTTACCGTGATATCAAAATTATTCATTCGCAGGATGTCTGGGATTGAGTAAGGGTGGTATGCGTTGAGGCTGTGGATAGCGAAGCAGATATTGATGTACTTGAGCTTATCCGCCTGTGGTTGCCAATCCTCGTAAGCAGTCTCCCAATTGCCATTGTCAAAGTCGTTAACAAGGTCTGACGCTCTTACGTAATCGGCGCATTTGATGGGGAGATATCCCTGATCAAACAGCATATCGATAACCTGGTGAATCTTGACAAAATCAGAGCCAAAATACTCGTCGTTCTCCAACTGTATAATGGCACTGGCAGCATTTGGATTATAGTTAAGGCGCCCCTCAACCTCGAAGTTGCCATCAACGAAAATTTTTGCCGCATCCTCATTTACAATCGCCACACGCTCGTGCATCTGGCGTGTGATAGCTGTCAACTGGTCGTTCAGTTTATCCATACGCATAACCTCATTGGGTGTCGCTTGGAACAACGCATCCAAAGTATCCTTGCGCTCCTCAATAAGTTTTGCAAGATATGCACCCTTATCATCGGATACGCAGCAAGCCCTACCATCGTCTGTGAGGGCAAGGATTTCGCTCTCAATTTTCTCCACCTTCTCTTTAAGGAACTCCTTTGTCTCATAAAATAGTTTTTTCATACCTTTTTGTTTTTATGGCTGGGTGTTATGTCCAACCGGATTTATAATCGATTATCACTTTAAGAGTAGTGTGTGTTTCGAGAAAAGGTTTGAAGATGGGCTGGGGATATGTGTTTTTTTGAAAATTTTCGAATTGTACTTTGGATATGCTCTTTTGAGCAAAAGGTTAGTTCTCCTATTGGCTCAAATGTACCAAGAGTATTATAATATAGTTTAAGACGGTAATACATACACTAATACTTTTTTCTTTGAAGCAAAGAAAAAAGGTATTCAAAAAAGAAACAAAAGGATTGGGAGCATCCGCCTGCGGCGTCTGATCTGTTTTTAGAAAACAAAGAGATACAGGGAGAAGGGATTAAGGGGAACATATAAGGAGGCCTATTTCCTCAGTATCAATAAAATAAAAAGAGAATACTACTATATATACAAACTCACATCATTACACATCGCATCTCTTGCCCGGTCTGGTTTTGCCAGGCGTTGGCTACACAAAACAAACCCCATCGATCGTGAAAGTCGATGGGGCCCGTTGCTTGTATTTTAAAATGACCGCTATTTTGTCGCGAGGGAATATCCCTCTATTCCAATGCGTGTTTCTTTCTCCACTCATCGAGCATATTGGCATCCAAATCAACAAGCGACACAACGCTATTGCCGCCGAACATCTCATCACAAAATTGGCGGGCCTGCATTGTTGACTTAAAGCTATCAAGAACGAGAACCAACTTCTCGTATAACTTGGTATCAATGCCAAAGTCGATATTGCCATCGCTCGTTATAACTTTGATAAGCAGCTTCATCTTTGTGAATTTCTCCACATACTTCTTAAATAGTCGCTTGCCTATCGCCATTCGCATCATATGATATTGCTGGCTGTGGGTTGTGTTGTAGCCCATTCGACAGAGTGCCGTCATCTGCTCCATATAGAGTATAAAGATAACCTCTGCCGGGTCAAAGGCTCCGACAAGTGCTGCATAACACTTGAAGAAACGGAGTGCTGGTGTCTTTTTCATAGTTCTCAGTTGTTAAATTTGACTGTTCTGAGGGATAAATGTAACAACAAAAAAGACACAAACTACACCTGTAATCAATTAGTTATTAACACGGTAGGCGATTTGCACACTATTTTCTCTGTTCACTTCAAATTCTTATTACTCGCTGACTAATAGGCTATAAGGGGCGATTTGCTCTGTCAGTATTTGAAATGTTGATAACTTTTTTCTGGCAATAGCACTGATGCTTGGCTTTATTCCACCAAATACCGCCAAAAGGGTATAAATTGCCGATGCAGAAATTGATGTTAAAATTAGCAATAGACTGTGCGCATATGGGAAATTGACGAGAACACCCCTATGAACATATGTACCATGAGTATTATATATTAGGGAATTATACAACTACGTTTATACGATACTCTTTCTTTTCTACGGAGAAAAGAATCAAAAGAAAAAAACATTTACCATCCGACTGCGTCGGCTGCAAATTTTTTTATTTTTAATTTTGATTTTCTGAGAGAATGAAGGACAAAAAGGGGCATAGATAACCCCCATCTCCTCAGTATATCAAAAAACAAAAATAATAACCTTCTATATATACCACCACATTGACACGCAACCATTCGAATTCCATCTCGCCGCCCGCACTCCTTCGACCCACTTGGACCACGGCGCAACCCGATCCTCCTCTTTGCTAGGTTGTTTCTCGTGTTTTTATCGCTATTGACAAATGAAAAGGCAGGTCTTTCAAACCTGCCTTCATTCGTTTACGATCATATACCTTCTTTGATTTGTGAATTGCGTGTTGACGACTTGGCCAACCGTGCTCAGCAATCTCTTCATCGCGGCTCGCCTTCCGGTTTGCTTTGATGTAATCCATTTGTGTAATCTTCATCTTTTTCATCATCACAATGCTCTTAATGTAAAAGCTTCAGTATAATTGATATAACG
>SUZQ01000005.1 GCA_015059875.1 Rikenellaceae bacterium
TTGTCAGAAGTTGTATAACAAGAGGGATTTCAAGGCTTGCGAAGCCCGAAAAAGCGGAGTTTACTCGGCGTAAATGAGCATTTTGAGGGCAAGCGTAACGCTGAAATCACCTTGTTAGACAGCTTCTTCTCTTTATAGACTCTGCTGAACTATTCCAAACGGCATTACTTCGCACTCGGCACTACGCTTTGGGGTTGAGAGTTTTACACTCTGCGACCTGCCCGTGCGCTCGTTCAAGCGGAGTTTTAAGACTCCATTTTCGACCATTGCCGAAGTGATATCAACATTCGTCGAGCTACTCTCAAGGAGCGAAGCGCGAGGTGCGCTACCCTTCGCGCCCTTCGATGCGCGACACTCACGAACATATATAGGTGCAGCTGCGCGTTGAGCTACGCTCAAGACGCCACTCTCGCTCCATTTTCCGCTGTAGGTATCGAGAACAATGGTGTGGTTGTAAGTGCCATGGAATGGCTCTAACGACCAAGCACTCTCCTGCTTAACATTTGTGTGGGAGATAAACTCCGGAACGACCTCCTTGACAGGCCCTGTTTGAGTCGAAGCACCGAGATAGAGAGTCATCTCGCCCTTGTCGGCATCCACCGAGAAGCCCTGCTCGCCCGTGCGTGGCAGCACCACAACGCCACCACTCCTATCCTCCAATGCGGCGATGCTCAACATACAGAAGTGCCCCTCGCCCGACTTGTCGTACTCGGTAATTCCGAACGGAATGTCGAAGATTGTTTTGCACGCCTTGCCACTGCTTATAACAAGGTCGAAACCTCGCGGATCAAACGACCTCGCCCTCTCGCCTTTACGACGAATAAGCACGGGGTGTGGCGAGGTTAGCGAGATGTTGCAAACCACGCGCCCCTGCTCAATTGTGAAGTGCTGGCGCAGATGCAACAACCAATCAATCTGACGATCAACAATAAGCTCCGAGCCACAGACTTTGGTGCGCGTTGCACCATACTGCTTCGCCTCACGCCAATAGTCCACCGACTCGCCCGCAGCGATATGCGCCAACGGCTTGAGTTGGAACGGAGTGTAGCTTAACTTCACACTGCGACCACCCTCCACAATCTCAATCGCCTCATCGGAAGCGGTAACGGTAACTCCTTGTGCCGAAATTGAGTTGCCCTCAACCCACTTTTTAACATCGGCATTTACCCTCTCCTTTGCACCGAAAAGAGCATATCCAAACGACGGCAATTGTGCCTCAAACTCAACGGTATAGCCCTCAGCCGTACGCTCGCATCGGCTCTGCAACACCTTGCCCGTCGCATAGTCGTAGATATCGTAGGCGCGGTCTGTCGCAAGGGTTATCTTTCGTGCGGTGGCGTGTTCCATCGAGAGAGCTATAAAGTAGGTATCATAGCCCCTCAACTTGATGCTCTTTGCCAAACGATCCATTCCGTCGTGGATTACCGACTTGGAGAATAACGAGCTGTTTTTCAACGATGTAATTCGCTCGCTGCGCTTCTCGAAGAGTGGATACCAGCCCTTCGAGTCGCTATTCACCGCCCACAATAAGAGGTGTTCCGCGCGCGAAAGTGTTGTAACCTTTCCATCGCGTGCGAGGTACTTCGGCTCGACGGTCGGATAGAGGTCGGCGCGCTCAATATTCCATGCAAGAGGATCGTCAATGGCGGTTACATCGCTTGATGAAATCTCCCTATCCACCGCCCAATCTTTGGCGTGGCGGAGCAGCGCACTGAAGATATCGGCAGCGCGGAAATCTGCCATTGCACGAGCCGTATAGTCCTGAATAACAATATCTAATGGATCGGCAGTCCAACGCGAGTAGGTTCCATTTGCCAAATCCTTGACCTTTGCTGAATGGTCTACATATCGCGCCTCGCCAAGACCGAATTTTTCGATATACTCCTTCACGGTTATCCAGACTATTTCGACCTCTTCGTTCGAGGCGTTGAACTTGGCTACTTGGTCATAGGTGCGACCAAATTTCTGCGGAATTTCGTAATCCTCCTCGATGGTTATCAGGCTGTTGGCTGGTGCTGTAGCAGCGCGCTCCACCGCCTTTTTGCGAGTGATTGGTACACATACGGTAGAGCTGCCATCCTGCCCCAAAAGGCGGAACGGTCGCCACGAGTTATCGTTAGTAATAACGGGAGTCCACGACACATTCGCATTGTTCAAAATCCACGGCAGCTGCGGATGATAGGCGCGCTCTTGGAGGTAGAATCCGTCCGTCTTTTCGCCAAGCAAATCCTCTACGATGCGCGTTCCGAGCAGTGCGCAACGATAGTTTGTTTCGCCATCCATATTGACATTCACAGGCTCGGAGTAGAATGTTCCCGTAAAGTTTAGCTGTCCGCGCTTGTGAATCTTCATCGCATGCTCCACCACCTGCGGTGCAGCTTGCAACAATGAGCCGAGAGTCTGTCCCGAAAACTGAAGTTGTCCCTTAAAATCGGGATGCTCATCCATAAAGGTTAGCAGATTGTCGTATATAATCGGAAAATCGCGCCACAGCGTCGTGCGCACATAGCGGTCATAGTTCATATTTCCGTGCAAAATATAACTCATATAGACCACCCTCTTTTTCTCTGGTTTCTTCTCGGTCTGAGCCGTTGCAACCAACGATGAAAAGAGCAGAAAAAGAGCCACTAAAGAGCAAACTTTATTTCCCATTTGTATTTGTAATTTTGGCAATTGTAGAATCAATATATCGCTGAATATCACTTTTTAACCGCTTGTAGAGAGGCGACGAGGTGTAGTTCTCGTTATCGAGCAACACATCGCGTATCGAGCGCAGAGTATTGTTGTAGTTGCTTATCTCGTTCTTCAGAGCAACACCCTCCTTCGACGAGCAGATAATCTGCGAAAGCGAGAGCTGTCGTAACTTCTCGCACACGCCCGCCAACACGGGCAAAACAACATTATCCATCAGCGTATGACCGTGCATAAAGAGGTAGGTCAATTCAGGCTCGACACCCTTCTTTGCTATGCGTTCGGCAAATATCGGAATCTCGCGCGCCATCTCAGGATTATCGGCCTCAAGCGAAGCCACACGCCTCTCGATATTGCGCTGCAACCACGCGATTGTATTCACGCCATTCTGCTCGATATCGAGGTAGCCAATGCGCACTGCCGCCTTAAAATCCACAAGGGGCAAAACATTTTCGGTCTTGCGAGAAGCGGAGTAGCTGTACCATAAAAACAGCGGGTAAATCGTGCGCGAGTACTCCGCCATAAACTTCTCGAAATCAAAAATATAGGAATCGTTCTTCACCGCCTTTACGCAGACATTATGCAGCGATGGAGCGTAGCATAAATAGTTCTCGGTGGCGTATGTGTAGGTGTGGAACATATAGGGCGAGGAGGTTATGAGGCGCGACTGCTCATCCTCGTCGTCGAAGAGGTAGTCGAAGTCGGAATCCATACACAAAAGCATCTCCTCGTCGGCTTGTTCCGCCATCGAAAGCAGCACCTTCTTTCCCTTTGGCAAATCTTTGCGCGTAGGTACCGAAATCTCGAATCGCAGATACGGATTTGCAAAGTGGTCGAAGATGCCTCGCCAAAAGGCGACATCCTCATACCCCTCGACAAAGACCTGCACCAAGCGTCTGCCATCGTCGATAGGTATTGCTGGCGGCAGCGATGCGATATCAATCTTGCCTCGAACAAGAGCCTTTGCCCTCATTCGTTCGATCATCTCCTCGCGTTTGCGCAATCTATTCTCCTCTCGCCTGCCCATAGTGGTACTCTTTGCACTGAATTTGTCATATTTGTGAAACAAATATACAAAAACAATGTGTAATGCCAAAATATTTGTTACTTTTGCATCGTTAATTGGGATATTGTAAACCTATGGCTGATTGGAAAGAGCGACTTGGAATGGTCTATTCGACAAATCCAGACTTCGCATACGACTACGGAGAGGAGCAGGAGGCGGAGACTCTTGCACCTGAGAAGCAGATTCTCCGCGTATGGCGCGACACCAAAGGGCGCGGTGGTAAGGTTGCCACTATCGTTCGCGGATTTGTCGGCTCGGCAGAGGATTTGGAGGAGCTTGGTCGCGCACTCAAGAAGGGTTGCGGTGTCGGTGGCGCGGTGAAGGATGGAGAGATTATAATTCAGGGCGACCACCGCGACCGTGTAACGGCACTGCTTGTGCAGAAAGGCTATTCGCAAACGAAGAAGGTATAACCTCAAACCTATCATCAAATATGAAACGAATCTTACTATTGGCAATAGCGGTGGCACTATCATTCTCGGCTCAGGCGCAAGAGAGCAAAGAGTTGTTGCAGAAGATCGAGGAGCTTACATCGCAGATTGCCGATCTCAAAGATAAAGTGAGCAAATTGGAGCGCGAGAAGGTTGATCGCACTACGCCGTGCAACCCCGAGTGGGATAAGTGGCAGGATGTGCGCTACAACTACGGCTTCAACACATCAAAGACACCGATACACAACACCATTGACGGCATTCTCGAGTCTACGGTTATGCTTTCAGTCCGTGGTGGTCTTGGTCGCTGGAACAGCACTGTGGGCACTCCATTCTCAAAGTTTGTGGATGGCGGCCACCTCTTCGAGGGTTGGAACGCTTCGGAGACCTGCCGACTGACAATGCTTATTGGCAAACAAGCTCCTGATATCGCTTGCATTCAGGTATACTCTCCAAAGGGGCTGTATCGCGAGAAGCGTCATTTTGGTTGGGTGAAGCTCGGCTCTGATGATGCTTGCGAGGGTGTCGATTTTGGTCGTCGCTGGGCATTATCGTTTGTACCATTTACGCTCGGACGCTTCGATAAGGCTCCGACCACAACCTTCTACCACAACGAGCAGATTGAGTCGACTGCCGTACCTGTGGGAACTCTGTACTACGACACCGCTGCTGACAAGATTGGTTGCTACACCAAAGAGGGTTGGAAATATTTGAGATTTGAGAAATAGGGTTTTCTGAGGGATAAAATTTCAAGATTTTGAAGAGCTTTTTGCGACATATAGTTCTCGTCATTGTGGCACTCGCAGGGTGCTACACGGCATCGGCACAGTACTACTCGTGGGGTGCCGATCCGACCTATATGCGTTGGCGCAAACTCAAGGGCGACAAGATCGATGTTATCTATCCCGACACCTCGCGCAACATCGGCTACAAGATGATGTACTACGCCCGTGCCGTGCAGCCGACAATCGACTTTGGTTATCGTCACGGCCCGATGAAGATTCCGTTTGTAATTCACCCTGAGAACTTCTCCTCGAATGGTTTGGTTATGTGGCTGCCAAAGCGTGTGGAGATTCTCTCGTCGCCAGCTGTAAACAGCTACTCGATGCCTTGGCTCAAACAGCTCGCTGCACACGAGTATCGCCACGCCGTACAATACAACAACATCAACAAGGGCGTCGTTCGCGTCTTTAGCTATATCCTCGGTCAGCAGAGTTCGACCATCGGTTTGCTCTTTATGCCGTTGTGGGGCTTGGAGGGCGATGCCACACTCTCAGAAACACAGATGTCGTCGTTTGGTCGCGCTCTGCAACCATCATTCACGATGCACTATCGCGCCGTAGGAAACATCGCCAAAGAGCGAGGTTTTAATAAGTGGTTCTGCGGCTCATACCGCGAGTATATCCCCGACCACTACAAACTCGGCTACCAGATTACCGCCTACGCCAACACCAAATACGACGAGAATATTTGGGATAAGATTGTGCGCTATGCGGTGCGCAATCCCTATGTTATCGCTACCACCTATGTCGGAATGAAGCGATACTACAACACCTCGACCACAAAGCTCTTCCGCGAGACCTTTGCCGATCTGAACGACTATTGGAACTCGTTGCCATATCAGGCGAACACCTCGACACAGCTATCTGCCGAGCGCAAAAGCGGCTACACTATCTTCCGATATCCGCAATATATTGACAACGAAACCATATTATCACTCTGCGAAACACTCGACAAACCCGACGCCTTCGTTGCAACCAACAGCAAGACGGGCAAGAGTCGCCATATCGCCTATACAGGCTCAGTGTCGAGCCGTCCGAGCGAGGTTGTCGATGGCCGCGTATGGTGGACCGAGTACCGACGCAGCCTGCTCTTCGCCGAGCGTATAAACTCCAAACTATGCTATATGGATTTGGAGCGAGGACGCACACGAACGCTCAACCGAATGCAGAAGGTGCTATACCCTACCCCGATATCGAAGTACGAATTGGCGTGGGTGGAGTATGCTCCAAGTGGCGTCTACAGCATCGTAAGAGGAAATCCTAAACCTCGACACGAGGAGGAGTATCTGCGAGTAGATATTCCGTCCGACACTGAGATTCACGGTTTGGCGTACGACCACTACACCCGCGCACTATACTTTATCGCCACTGACGACAGCGGTATGTGGATCGGTCGCGTAGGAAAGAATCGCGAAATAGAACACATCACAAAGAGTGCCTACATCACAATCAGCGACCTTCGTGCCAAAGATGGCGTACTCTACTTCGGCTCTATTCAGTCGGGTAAAGACGAGGTGCATTGCTACGATTTGCGCACCAATACCGAGTATCGCATCTCCGCCTCGACCTACGGCTCGTTTGCACCGATGGCAACAGAGGGCGATAAGGTGGTGATGACCACATACGACCGCTACGGCTACCATATTGCCGAGCAGAAGGTGGTACGCGACACACTACCGAAGGTTACCTACTCGAAGTTGCCGATAAATCTGGTGAATCCTGAGCGCAAAAAGTGGAATACGGTAAACCTCGACACAGTGCGATTTATCGGAGTAGACTCGATGATGGCGCAAGCAAAGGCTGAAAGAGCAACAAAGCACAAGGGCGCGAAGCCTCTGCGCGACAAGCGATACAGTGGTCCAGCACACCTCTTCAACATCCACTCATGGGCTCCCGTGTCTTACGATCCGTTTGCTTTGAGCGAGGAGGGGGCATTGGACTTCAACCTCGGAGCGACCATAATGTCGCAGAACATCCTCTCCACCGCCAGCGGATTCCTCACTTGGGGTTGGAACTCCAAGGAGGGCAGCGTCTTTAAGGGGGCATTTCGTTACTATGGTTTGGGAGTTAATTTGAGTATCAACGCTACATACGGTGGTACTCAGCAGCTCTACTCCGCATACACATTCCTCTACAACCCTCTGACGGGCAAATATCAGGCGGTACTGCCTGGTGGCAAGGAGGAATATATCGAAAACCCCGTTACGGGCGAGGAGGAGTTGGTATTGAACGAGGAGCCAAACCTCGGAAAGTACTACAATGTTGGAGTGATGGCTTCGCTGCCACTCTACTTCCAAGCTGGCTACCACACGCGCTATGTGCAGGTGTCGGCAGGCTACAACTACTCGAACGGTCTGGTTGCAAAGGTTGATAGACTCTCGGTGGAGATTGGCAAGGGTAGCGTGAGCAATATCGCAACAATCGGCTACAAAGAGGGAGTACATCTGCTCCAATTCGGTGTCGGATATCAGGATGTGGTGCGCTTGGCTCACAAAGATTTCCAACCTCGTTGGGGGCAGGTAATATCGCTCAACTATGCCCTTAACCCTGCCGACCAGAACTTCGGACACCTCATATCGATTTACGGCAAAGCCTACTTCCCTGGCGTGGCAAAGCACCACTCATTGTCGGTAGCTGCGGTATATCAGACCTCGCTGAAAGGCTTTGATCGCGAAAATGCGTTGTCGAATCTCGCATTCCATTCGGGGCGACTCGTTCCGCGAGGCTTCTACACCTCGGAGATAGAGAATCGAAACTATGTGGCAACATCCATCAACTACGCTCTGCCCGTTTGGTATCCCGATTTAGGTTGCTCGGTAATTCACTTCAAACGAGTTCGACTAAACATCGGCTTCGACTACGCCTCGTTTGGCAGTAAGTTGCCCTATATAGACAGTGCTAACGGAGGCGTTGTTACAAAGGTTAAACGAGAACATATATTCTCCTGCGGAGGCGATCTCTCGCTCGACTTTAACCTCTTCCGAATGCCAGATGCAGGAACAACATCGCTAACTCTATCGGTTTATCAGCCTATCGTCAAGGATAATAGAGATAACAGAAAAAAGACCTTCGTGACAGTAGGTTTTGGTCTACCATTCTAACATACAGACTATGCAGACAAAAAAGAATACTACTCGCAAAACAACCCGCAAAAAGGGTGTAACAAATGGAAACCGAACCAGAAAGATTGTAAAGTGGCTCTGGATTTTGGCAATGACACCACTCGTGCTTCTTGCACTGATGCTCACGCTTACGGCGATGGGCGTATTTGGCAGAATGCCCTCATTCGAGGAGTTGGAGAATCCTAAAAGCAACCTTGCAACCGAGATATATGCCGACAACGGAAAGGTTATCGGAAGTTTCTTCGTGCAGAATCGCTCCTATGTGCAGTATGCCGACCTCTTCCCGCAAGACTCGACAAATCTGCTCACAGTTGCAGGTCGCGAAGTTCCGCCTATCGCTGCGGCTCTTATCGCTACCGAGGATGTGCGATTCTACACCCATTCGGGTATAGACCTTATCTCGTTGGCGCGTGTTGGAGTAAAGACAATAGCTCTGCAACGCTCCTCGCAGGGTGGCGGAAGTACCATCACGCAGCAGCTGGCAAAAAACCTCTTCCCGCGTGGCAAGCGTGGCGACAACAAGATTGTCCGCACGGTGAAACTTGTGGTCGCGAAGTTCAAGGAGTGGATTACAGCGATAAAACTTGAGTATAACTACACGAAGGAGGAGATCGTGGCGATGTATCTCAACACCGTTGAGTATGGCTCAAACGCCTACGGAATAAAGTCTGCGGCGGCGACCTTCTTTGGTAAGACTCCTGCCGAACTGAATATTCAAGAGGCGGCGGTTTTGGTTGGTGTAGTAAATGCACCGACTCGCTACTCTCCCGTGCGCAACCCCGAAAATGCACTGCGTCGTCGCAACACCGTACTCAAGCGTATCGAGGCTGCGGGAGGTATCTCCAAGGCGCAGTATGACTCGCTCTCGGCTCTACCTATAACGCTGAACTATCGCCCCGTATCGCACAACTACGGTCGCGCAACCTACTTCCGCGAGATGTTGCGATTGACAATGAATGCCCAACGCCCAAAGCGTAGAAACTACTACACCACTTGGGACTACGAGCAGGCGTGCAAGGAGTATGACGAGAATCCGCTTATCGGCTGGTGTCACAAAAACCAGAAGGCGGATGGTACTCCGTACGACATCTACCGCGATGGTTTGAGGATATATACCACCATCAACGCCTCGATGCAGGAGTATGCTGAGGCGGCTCTGCACAAGCAGTTGCAGACCGTTATCCAGCCAGCGATGGATAAGCAGGTGCGCGAGACTCGCCGACTCTTCCAAAATATCACAAATGAGGAGAAGGAGGCTATCATAAAGCGAGCTATGCGCAACTCCGACCGCTTCCGCAATATGAAATCGGCTGGAGTGAACGACAAGGAGATCTACGCAAGCTTCTCGAAGAGATGCGAGATGAAGATATTTACCTACGATGGCGAGCGCGATACGCTTCTCTCGCCACGCGACTCTATACTTCACCACAAGCGCATTATGCGAGCTGCATTTGTGGCGATGGAGCCGCAAACAGGTCATGTAAAGGCGTATGTCGGAGGCCCTTCGTTCCAATACTTCAAGTACGATATGGCAAAGCAGGGCAAGCGACAAATCGGCTCAACAGTAAAGCCATTTATCTACACCTTCGCCATCGACCACCTCGGCTTGACACCTTGCACTATGGTGCCGAATCTCCCTGTAACAATCGAGACCGCCGTAGGTGCAGCGTGGTCGCCTAAGGAGTCGGGAAATGTGGAGTACGATGGAGTATTGCACCCACTGCGTTGGGGCTTGGCACACTCGCGCAACAACTACTCAGCGTGGATTATGAAGCAGGCAAAGCAGCCTGAAGCGGTTGCCGACTTTATTCACAATATGGGAATCCTTAGCTTTATCGATCCCGTATATGCTCTCTGTGTCGGCTCGTTCGAATCGAATGTATATGAGATGGTTAGTGCCTACTCGACCTTCGCAAACGAGGGCGTTTACAACACACCTCTCTTTGTGACACACATCGAGGATCGTCAAGGAAACCTCATCTCCTCGTTTACCTCCTCGTCGCAGGATGCAATCAGCAAGGAGTCGGCATATACGATGCTCACAATGATGCAGAATGTAATCACTCACGGCACAGGTCGCCGTATGGTGTGGGGCTACGGAATGGAGGGCGTTGAGATTGCCGGCAAGACGGGTACAACAAACGAAAACCGCGATGCTTGGTTTATGTGCGTAACGCCAAAGCTCGTTGCTGGCTCGTGGGTTGGTGCAGAGGATCAATCTGTTACACTCAACCGTCGAGGCGAGGGCTCGGTTATGGCTCTGCCTATCGTGGGTGATTTCCTCCGCCGCGTACACAACGATCCGAACATAAATGTTGATAGAGATGATAAGTTTGTGCGCCCAGCATCGTGGCATAGTGTTGAGTGCGAGGATGAGGTTGCCCCAGCCGCAAATGGTGCAACTCGTCAAGATGAGTTTTTTGAGTAGGAGTGCGAGGGGCATTAGAGGCGTTAGAGTTAAATAACAACGAATTATTTAGTGGAGCGCAGCGACAAGCCTCACTTTTCCAAAGGGAGGTTTGGAGGGAATGTAAATATGATGCTCTTTCATAATTTCCCCATTACGCAAAGCAACGATTTAGAACAACGACATTACAAAATAGAAAATAACTTAAAGGACAACGAATTATGAAAGTAGCAGTTGTTGGCGCAAGTGGCGCCGTAGGACAGGAGTTTTTGAAGATTCTTGATGAGCATAATTTCCCACTTGACGAGTTGGTACTCTTCGGCTCGTCACGCAGTGCGGGACAGACTCGCGTATTTCGCGGTAAAGAGATTGTAATTAAGGAGTTGCAGCACAACGACGACTTCAAGGATATCGATCTCGCATTGGTATCGGCAGGTGGCGCAATCTCGCGTGATTATGCAGAAACGATAACTAAATATGGATGTTTGATGATTGACAATTCGAGCTGCTATCGTATGGATGCCGATGTGCCGTTGGTAGTTCCTGAGGTAAATGCCGAGGATGCACTGAACGCACCGCGTCGCATCATCGCAAACCCTAACTGCACCACCATACAGATGGTTGTGGCATTGAACGCTATCGAGAAGTTGTCGCACATCAAGCGCGTTCATGTTTCGACCTACCAGTCGGCAAGTGGCGCAGGTGCGCAGGCGATGGCAGAGTTGGAGGAGCAGCACGCATCGTTGGCAAAGGGCGAAGAGCCAAAGGTTGAGAAGTTCGCTTATCAGCTGGCATTCAATGTTATACCTCACATTGATGTATTCACCGAGAACGACTACACCAAAGAGGAGATGAAGATGTACAACGAGACTCGCAAGATTATGCACTCGGATGTTGCTGTGTCGGCAACTTGCGTGCGCGTACCCGTTATGCGCGCCCACTCGGAGAGCATCTGGGTTGAGACCGAGCGACCAATCTCGCCAGAGGAGGCTCGCAAGGCGTTCGCCGAGGCAGAGGGTGTTGTCGTTGTGGACAACCCTGCCGAGAAGGAGTATCCAATGCCACTCTTTATCGCGGGCAAAGAGCCTGTATATGTAGGTCGCATCCGCAAGGATATCACTTGCGAGAATGGTTTGTCATTCTGGTGCGTAGCCGACCAAATCAAGAAGGGCGCAGCATTGAATGCCGTTCAGATTGCCGAGTGGTTGATTGCCAAAGGAGTTTTGCGATAAAACACCACATAAATTTTGCAGTTTGATATATTTGCCGTAACTTTGCACGATTTAGCACGCATACGCGCGTGAGAGAGATTGAGATTTTATGATTAAGGCTACCTTTAAGATTACCACTTTACTGCTGTGTTCGATACTCTTCATCGGCACCGCCTTTGCGCACACGGAGGATAAGACAATACGCGAAAAGGTGGAGAGTGGCAAGAAGGTTAGTATTCATCGAATCATCAAAAGTGCCGATCCTGAACTTATCTACTCGGTGGGACTCAAGTATTATGGTCGTGAGAAGTGGAAGCAGGCAGGCGACCTCTTCGATGCGTGTCAGGCGTACTTCGTAGGAGATATGAAGGAGGATTCGATAGCCTTCTTCTCGGCACGAAGCAAGTTTAAGGATCGCGACTACGCAGAAGCGACCGTACAACTTGATGAGTTCCGTCGCAAGTTCGGTCGAAGCGTATTTGTCGAGGATGCTGAGGCGATGTTGGCAATGTGCCACTACTATCTCGCTCCCGATGCCACACGCGACCAAACCATCACAGCTGAGGCGATAGTTGCCTTCTCGGAGTTTATCGAGAGATATCCAAACTCGAAGCGCGCAAGTGCCTTTTCGGATCTCATTCTCGAATTGACCGAGAGATTGAAGAAGAAGGCGTACCTGAACGCCTACACCTACTACAAGATTCAGCGATACAAGTCGGCGGTTGTGGCACTGCGTAATGCGCTGAAGCAGTATCCCGACACTCCGTATCGCGAGGATATACTCTACCTCATCGCCGTATCGAACTACCGCTTGGCTCACAACTCGGTGATAGAGAAGCAGGGAGAGCGATACTTGAATGTCCTCGACTCGTACTACTCGTTCATCAACGAGTATCCTGAGTCGAAGCGACGCAAAGAGTTGGAGCGATACATCAAGGAGGCAAAAGACTATTTGGACAAAAACAACATAGAAAAACAATAATAAGATGGAGATTAAGAAGAACATTCCGAACAACACCGTAACTCGCAAGCTCGTGGATTTCGACCACGAGACCGGTAATGTTTACAAGAGCATTAATGTTATCGCTCGCCGTGCAAATCAGATTGCGGCAGAGTTGAAGAGCGAGTTGAATCGCAAACTCCAAGACTTCTCGTCGCCTACCGACACAATGGAGGAGACCTTCGAGAATCGTGAGCAGATTGAGATTTCGAGCTACTATGAGCGTCTTCCAAAGCCAGTGATTATCGCTACTGAGGAGTACCTCGATGACGAAATCTACTTCCGCGACGGAAAAGAGTAGTATTATAGGCTGTTGGCCCTTGGTCATTAGCCATTAGCTTTTCAAGAAGATGTTAAAGGGTAAACATATCTTACTCGGTGTGACAGGTAGCATAGCGGCATATAAAGCTGCTATGCTTTGTCGTCTTTTGCGCGTCGCTGGAGCTGAAGTGAAGGTGGTGATGACGCCAACTGCAAAGGAGTTTATTACACCCGTTACGATGGCGACTCTGTCGAAGAATCCTATCGCCGTAGAGTTCTACAACCCCGAAAATGGCGATTGGCATTCGCACATCTCGATGGGCGAGTGGGCAGATTGCTACCTTATAGCACCAGCAACGGCAAACACCCTCGCCAAGATGGCGTACGGTATTGCGGATAACCTGCTGCTCACAACCTACCTCTCGGCACGATGCCAGACAGTCGTAGCTCCAGCAATGGATTGCGATATGTTCTGCCACGAGGCAACACAAGAGAACTTGGCAAAATTGCGCGAGCGCGGTGTTGTCGTTCTCGAATCGCCCGAAGGGGAGTTGGCAAGTGGCTTGATGGGCAAAGGTCGTATGGCAGAGCCTGAGCAGATTGTCGAGGCGATAGACCGACTTCTCTCGCCAAAGCAGAGTTTGGCGGGTAGGCGCATAATGGTCACCGCAGGTGCAACAATCGAGGCGATAGATCCCGTTCGCTACATCTCGAATCACTCGACGGGCAAGATGGGCTACGCCATTGCCGAATCGCTTGCCAGACGAGGGGCTGAAGTGGTACTCGTAAGCGGAAAAACTGCACTGCAAACGCCGCAGGGCGTTCGTCGCGTGGATGTTATCTCGGCAGAGGAGATGTACAACGCTGCCGTAGCGGAGTTTGAGGGGGCTGACTGTGCAGTAATGTGCGCAGCCGTTGCCGACTACACTCCAGCGGAGGTTGCCACAAGCAAAATCAAGAAGAGCGACTCGGAGTTCACTCTCGCACTGCGCAAGACGAAGGATATAGCCTTCGAGTTAGGCAAGGTAAAGGGCGCGCGCAAGATTGTAGGCTTCGCACTCGAAACCGACAACGAGCAGTCGAATGCTGAAAAGAAGTTGCGCGAGAAGAATCTTGATATGATTGTCTTGAACTCGCTGCGCGACAAGGGTGCTGGATTTGGTTGCGACACCAACAAAGTGACCTTCATTGATGGCTCACAGCGTGAGGAGTTGCCTCTCGCATCGAAGGCGGAGGTTGCTGAGCGCATTGCCGATAAAATAGAAGAACTATTTTAACAATTAAAAAAAGCCAATGGCTAATGGCCAATGGCTAAAAGCTAAAATTATGCTACGCAGATTGGTGGTTGAGAATTACGCTCTTATCGAGCATCTCGAAATCGAGTTCGACTCCTCGCTCAATATTATTACGGGCGAAACGGGAGCCGGAAAGTCGATTTTGATGGGTGCGTTGGCGTTGCTGCTCGGAGCAAAGAACGATAGCACCGCCATAAACGACACCTCGCGTGCCTGCGTGGTGGAGGGCGAATTTGATATTGCCCGTTTGGGACTGCAAGCGGCATTCGAGGAGTTGGACATTGAGTACGAAGATGAAACAATCATTCGCCGTACCATATCGCCAAGTGGCAAGAGTCGTGCATTTGTGAACGACCAGCCCGTACAACTCTCCGATTTGAAACAACTTGGAGCATACCTTATAGACATCCATTCACAACATCAAAATCTGATTCTCTCGTCGCCGCAATTCCGCATTCGCGCCATCGACACGATAGCGGGAAACGAGAAGTTGTTGGAGGAGTATGGCAAGGCATACATCGCACTGCAACAGGCTAAGCGTGAGCTTTCGGAGTTGCAGCAGGCGGCAAAACGCAATGCCGACGAGGAGGATTGGTTGCGTCATCAGGCGGAGGAGTTGCAGAAGGCATCGCTGCGCGTAGGCGAACTGGAGGAGTTGGAGCAGGAGTTGCGTACACTCGAAAATGCCGACACAATAAGCGAGGCTTTGCAGCGCGTAACACAATCGCTTGACGAGGAGGTTACGGGCGTGCTGACCACTCTTCGTGAGGCGGAGAACTCGTTGCGCCGCGTATCCGAGAACTACGGCTCTGCCGCTGAACTTATCGAGCGACTACACTCGGCTTCGGTTGAGCTGAAGGATATCAGCGCAACGACAGCAAGCGATTTGGAGCGCATAGAGGCAAACCCTGAACTGCTCGACGCGGTAAATAGTCGTCTTGATCTAATCTACAATCTACAGAGAAAACATCGCTGCGAGGGTATCGAGGAGTTGATTGCCTTGCGAGATAAATATGCCGAACAACTCTCCGCTATTGAGCATAGCGACGAGTTGCTTGCCGAGTGCGAGGCGAAGGTTGCCGAGTGCGAAAAGGTTACAACCGCCCTTGCACTAAAGTTACACAATGCTCGTCTTAAGTCCTCACCAGCCCTCTCCGAGGCGGTGGAGGAGATTTTGCGCACGGTGGGGATGGCAGATGCAAAGTTCCGCATCGCTGTAACCTCAACTCAACCCACTCTTTCGGGTGCCGATTCGGTAGATTTTCTCTTCTCGGCAAACTCGTCAGTCGAGCCGCGACCTATCGAAAAGATCGCTTCGGGAGGTGAGCTTTCGCGCGTGATGTTGGCTCTGAAAACCATACTCGCGCAACATCTCGCCCTGCCTACAATTATCTTCGACGAGATTGACACAGGAATATCGGGCCGCACAGCCAACGATGTTGGCGATATCATAAGCCGACTCGCCGAGTCGATGCAGGTAATCGATATCACTCACTCGCCACAAGTTGCATCGAAGGGCTCGCGCCACTTCCTCGTCTACAAGGAGCAGAGCTGCACCCACATCCGACCTCTTACCAACGAGGAGCGCGTGGAGGAGATTGCAAAGATGCTTTCGGGCGACACTATCACCGAGGCGGCTCTTGCACAAGCAAAACACCTCCTTTCGTTGTAATAACCCCACACAAGATGAAACGATTGGCACAAATAGCGATGCTCGTTGTGGCTGCACTCTTCGTATCGTGCGGCAACAAGGAGATTTTGCGCCATACCGAGCCAATCTACACTCCTCGCTACGCCAAAGGGTTCGCAATCGAGCGCGACAAGGAGAGTGGCGAGCGTCTGCTCTGCGTTATAAATCCGTGGCAGGGGGCTAAAGAGGTGAAGTTCTACACCTCGCTCGACAAACTCGCACCCGCAAAACGCATCGTTGCGATGTCGTCAAGCTATGTGGCGATGTTGGATGCCATAGGCTGCACGGAGCGTATTGTCGGCATATCGGGTTGCCACTTTATTTCCACTCCATCGGCAATCATAAATATCGAAGCAGGGCGCATCGCTGAGGTGGGTTACGACTCAACTTTTGATTTCGAGCGCATAAAGTCACTGAACACCGATGTGGTGTTACTGTATGGCGTTGCGGGCGAGGCGAAAATCTTGACCAACAAACTCGACGAACTCGGCATACCTTATTTATATATAGGGGACTATCTCGAAAATGATCCACTCGGCAAGGCGGAGTGGGTTGTGGCTCTTGCCTACCTTTGTGGTGTGGAGGAGCAAGGTAAGGCTCTATTCGAGGAGGTGGAGGCGCGTTACAACACTCTGCGCAATCAGAAGCACTGCTCGGCATATCGTCCGCGCGTAATGCTCAATCTGCCCTATCGCGACACTTGGTTTATGCCACCAGCAGGCAGCTATATGGTGCGACTTATCGAGGATGCAGGAGGAGAGTACATATTAACGGAAAACGGAAAACGGAAAACGGAAAACGGAAAACGGAAAACGAAAAACGAAAAACGGAAAGCGGAAAACGGAGAAAGTAGTTCGACTACCTCAACGCCTATTTCGTTGGAGGAGGCGTTGGTATTGGCATCACGAGCCGACTTCTGGCTCAATCTCGGACAGATTGCCTCGAAAGAGGAGTTGTGCGCAGTAGCTCCGCGCTTTGCAAATGTCGATGCCGTGAAGTTCCATCGCATATACAACAACACGAAACGCACAAACGCAAGTCGTGGAAGTGACTTCTGGGAGTCGGGAGCTGTGCGCCCCGATCTGATTCTTGGCGATTTGATAAAGATTCTCCACTACGAAGCACCTACCGACTCGTTGTACTATTATACTCAACTGAAGTGATATGAAGGGGCGTACCACCATACTATTCATTCTGCTTGCCGTACTCTGTGCGGTACTCTTTGTGGTGGATATTGCCGTAGGCTCGGTTGCAATACCGCTATCTGATGTTGCAGATGCCCTGCTCGGAAAAGGCTCTGACGAGATTCGCAGCATCGTTCTCGACATTCGCCTTGTGCGAGCTATTGTGGCTCTCTTAGCAGGTGCTGCGCTCGCAATCAGCGGACTCGAAATGCAGGTACTCTTTCGTAACCCGTTGGCAGGCCCCTATGTTCTCGGAGTCTCAGCAGGAGCAAGCCTCGGCGTTGCGCTCTTTCTGCTTGGAGCCCCTCTGCTCGGCATAGCGATATCGCCAGCATTGCAGAGCATAGGCACGGCAGGTGCTGCGTGGATTGGCTCGGCGGTGGTACTCGTTCTTGTCGTGACACTCTCGCGACGCATCAAAGATATTATGGTGATGCTGATTCTCGGAATTATGCTCTCATCGGGCGTAGGTGCTGTAGTCGAGATTCTGCAATACTTCAGCTCGGAGGCGTCGCTCAAATCGTATGTGGTGTGGACAATGGGCTCGTTGGGCGATGTTACTGCAACACAACTCGCCGTACTCGCTCCCGTAATTCTTGTAGGTCTAACGATGGCTGTGGCTACAATAAAGCCGATGAATATGCTCCTTGCAGGCGAACGATACGCCGCCTCGATGGGGTTGAATATCTCGCGCACCCGTTTCCTGACACTCACCTCGACCACCCTCTTGGCAGGTACGATTACCGCCTTTTGTGGCCCGATAGGTTTTGTCGGCATTGCCGTACCGCACATTGCACGAATGCTATTCCGTTCGGCAGACCATCGCATTCTCCTGCCTGGAACAATCCTCGCTGGTGTGGTTATGTTGCTCACGGGCGATATCGTGGCAAAACTCTTTACGCTGCCGATAAACACCATAACGGCACTTATGGGTATTCCGATTGTTGTCTATATCGTAACTCGCAAAAGATGATAAAGCTCAATAACATATCTCTCGCGTACGGCTCGCGCACAATTCTGCGCGATGTATCGCTGCATCTGCACGCAGGGGAGCTTTGCGCCTTGATTGGTCGCAATGGTGCGGGAAAGAGTACTCTGTTGCGAGCATTGACCTCGCGTGGCGATATTCTCCTCAACGGAGAGCGTTTGAGCGCAATCTCGTCTGAGAAGTTGGCTCAAACTCTCGCCATCGTAACAACCGAGCGCATTCGCGTCGAAAACCTCTTGGTGGAGGATTTGGTGGCGATGGGACGCGCTCCCTACACAAATTGGGTGGGACACCTTCAAGATATTGACCGCGCAATCGTAAACGAAGCTATCGAAGCTGTCGGAATGGGCGATTTTATTGGTCGTGACACCTCTTCGCTATCGGATGGAGAGTTGCAACGAGCGATGATTGCTCGCGCCATAGCGCAACAAACCCCCATAATACTCCTCGACGAGCCAACCGCCTTTCTCGATATTCCAACTCGTTTTGAGGTGTGTCGTCTGCTTGCCGACCTCGCGCATAACAGCGGCAAATGTATCCTCTTTTCGACGCACGATGTAGATTCGGCACTACCCGTTTGTGACTCATTCGCCATAATTGAGAATGAATCGCTCCAAAAATTACCAACCGATATTGCCGCCAATGAAATAGAGCGACTCTTTAGGAGATAACAACTTTTTATGTAACTTTGTACTCAAACAAACTATAAACTTTTACTAACTATGAAGAGAATTTTTACTATTGCAATGATGCTGGTTGCCTTCGTGACCGCATTTGCGGCACAACCGCGTGCAGAGTATCCACGCCCACAATTTGAGCGCAGTGAGTGGGTAAACCTCAACGGCGAGTGGACCTACGAATTGGATCTTGTAAACACAGGTTTTGACCGTAAACTATTCAACAGCGAAGGTTTTGCCGACAAGATTATCGTGCCTTTCTGCCCTGAAAGTAAGCTATCGGGCGTAGAGCATAAGGATATCATCACGGGCATCTGGTATCATCGCACAATTCAGGCTCCCGCAGCGTGGACAAACAAGAAGATTATGCTCCACTTCGGTGCTGTCTATTATGAAGCTGAGGTCTATGTGGATGGCAACTTTGTTGGTCGTCACTTCGGAGGCTCGTCGCCTTTCGCTCTCGATGTAACAAAGTATCTCGCTGACGGCAAGGCTCACAACCTTGTAGTTCGTGCCAACAGCGACCTCCGTGCCAAGGTTCAAGGTTCGGGCAAGCAGTCGCTTCGCTCCTACTCGTATGGTTGCGTATATACCCGTACAACAGGTATCTGGCAGACCGTATGGATGGAGGCTACCGACAACTATTCGCTTGACTATGTGCAGGTTATGACCGATATCGACAACCATCAGGTTATCGTCACCCCTCGCTACTACCGCACCGCAGCGTCGAACACCCTTACAATCAACATCAAGGATGGCTCGAAGGTTATTGCAAAGAAGCAGGTGGCACAAATTGAGGGTTTGCCTATCGTTATCCCTGTGAAGAAGTATCAGACCTGGTCGCCAGAGAATCCAAAGCTCTACGATGTGGAGTACATCATCAGCGACAAGGATGGCAAGGTGCTTGACCGTATTACTTCATACCTCGGTATGCGCAAGGTTCACACCGAGGGCAACAAAGTATATCTCAACAACAAGCCATACTACCAGCGTCTTGTTCTCGATCAGGGCTTCTACCCTGACGGCATTTGGACTGCTCCGAGCGATGAGGCTCTCCGCCGTGATATCGAGATGTCGATGGAGGTGGGTTTCAACGGTGCGCGCCTACACCAAAAGGTGTTCGAGGAGCGTTTCCTCTATTGGGCAGACAAACTCGGCTACCTCGTTTGGGGAGAGTATGCAAGCTGGGGTATGGATGTATCGTCGCCCGTTTCGGCTCGCAACTACCTCTCCGAGTGGCAGGATATCCTCGTTCGTGACCGCAACCACCCATCAATCGTTACTTGGACTCCATTTAACGAGGCGTGGTATCCCGATAATGTTCAGTATCCTCGCTTCGTGAAGGATATCTACGACCTCACACATGTTGTAGACCCTACACGCCCTGTAAATACCGTAAGTGGTGGTGCTATTACCAACGAGTACGACATCTGCGCTATGCACAACTATGAACAAGACCCTGCAAAACTCTCGAAATCGACCTACAACCCAGAAACGGGTAAATTCCGCCACAACAAGCATCGTTTCGCAACGCTTGTTCATAAGCACTCAAGCGGCTGCCCTACAACGGGCGATGCTGTAAGCAAGGCGGAGTTCAAGCAGGCGGTATACGATGGCGAGCGTCCATACTTCATCGACGAGTTCGGTGGTATCAAGTGCCTTGAGGCTAACCCTACAAAGGATTTGGCAAAGGGCGCAACAAAGACCTCATCGTGGGGCTATGGCAAGTCGGCTGTAACAAAGGAGGATTTCTACAAGCGTCTTGAGAGTCAGGTGGATGTGCTGCTCTCGCTCAGCGATAAGGTTTGGGGTTACTGCTACACCCAGCTCACCGATGTCGAGCAGGAGGAGAACGGAATCTTCCTATATGACCGCACTCCAAAGTACGACTCGAAGCGTCTTAAAGCTATCTTTGGCAAGAACCCTGAGTGCAAATGCGCTCCTGCCAAAAAGTAGAACTATCAGATAGTCAGTGACTATTTCACCGCCCCAATTCCTCGCGAATGGGGCGGTTTTTATTCTCGGCAGTTGGTGTTTTTAGCTGTTTTTCAGATATTTTCTCCACTTTTTACAACAATTTTGCATTTTGCATTTTGCATTTTGAAATTTATTCGTACCTTTGCACCGCTAAATACCCGCGTAGGGTTATAGCGGTAAGGCCCGTTCGTCTATCGGCTAGGACGCAAGATTTTCATTCTTGAAAGACGAGTTCGACTCTCGTACGGGCTACAAACGACGGGGGGCACCCAAAGTATCGAGGGTACAGAGAGTATCGGAGGTACGGAAAGTATCGAGGGTATGGTGAGTATCGGAGGTATGGAAAGTATCGGGAATACGGAAAGTATCGGAGGTATGGTGAGTATCGAGGATATGGAGTGTATTGGGGTACGGAATGTATCGGGGTACGAAGTGTATCAGAAGTACGGAAAGTGTCTGACCTGCGGGCAAACAAAAGATTTTAGGAGCGGGCTTTGAGCCTATCCGACAACAGCCAAGGCTGGGAAGATTAGAGGAGAGGTCTCTATAAAACATCAGGGATGCACCCTTAAATGCAAACAAAACAGAAACAAATAAAAACAAATAAAAAACTAAACAACTATGGCAAATCACAAGTCATCAGAGAAGAGAATCCGCCAGACAGCAACCAAGCGTGCGCACAACCGTCTTTATCACAAGACTACTCGTAACGCTATCAAGGCTCTCCGCAACACCACTGAGAAGAGTGCAGCAGAGGCTTTGTTGCCAAAGGTTACAGCTATGCTCGATAAGTTGGCTAAGACCAACATTATCCACAAGAACAAGGCTGCAAACCTTAAGAGTGCGGCTCAGTTGCATGTAAACGCTCTCTAATCGAGAGTCGGCATTGCAGCTACAACAATACGGACTATCCTCAAAAGGGTGGTCCGTTTGTTATACTATCCGCCGTATCAACAACACCTAAAACCAATAAAACAATGAAAATCAAAAACTTACTTCTTGCTATTGTAGCCATAACCCTCACAGCCGAGGCTGCTGCACAAGTTGTATTCCCAAAAGGTCGTGACCTCAAGTTCGGCTTGCAGGCTCACCGCGGACTCTCGCATCGCTATCCCGAAAACACCATCCCTGCGTTCCGTGAGGCGGGTAAAATTGACCTCTTTTGGGGAATGGAGACCGATGTGCAGATGACCTCCGATGGTGTTCTTGTATGTATGCACGACAACACCATTGACCGTACTACAAACGGTACTGGCAAGGTTAGCGACTACACTTGGGCAGAGTTACGAAAGCTCCATATCGACGGCGGAACGGGATGGACAGACCGCTACGCAGGCAAGTTGTGCGTTCCAACCTTCGAGCAGTACCTCAAAATCTGCAAGAAGGCAAACCTCGTTCCCTATGTTGAGTTGAAACTACTCACTCCAGAGGGTGTAAAGAAGACTATCGAGATGCTTCACAAGATGGGATTCGAGGGTAAATATGTCCTCACTTCGTTCCATTGGGACTACCTCAAGGAGGCTGCAAAATATAGCAACGCACCACTTGAGCATATGAAGAGCCGCTTCACAAAGGAGATGATCGACAGCCTCAAAAATGTAAAAAACTGCGTTATTCGACCTGCGGCAAAGCGCGTTACAAAGGAGCTGGTAGATTACTGCCACTCGCAAGGTCTTACGGTTGAGTGCTACGGCATCAGTGTTGCTGGTGGCAAGCAGGTAGACGGACTTCGCAAGATGGGTGTCAAGGGTGGCACCTGCAACGATTGGCAAAACTTGCGACTCGAATAGTATTCAACCAGATGAAAACGAGCGTGTCTACAAGTAGTAACACGCTCGTTTTGTCAGAAGTTTTATCAGAAGTTGTATAAAGTAGGTGGGATTCTGGGTTTTATCTCGCTACATCAACTTTTTAATCAGCGAGAACAGCCTATACGGCATATAGCGGAACGGAATATCTATCTTCGTTGTGGTCGATACCACCGACTTACGGTGCGAAAAGACCTTGAAACTCTCCTCGCCGTGATATGCCGACATTCCCGAATTGCCAACTCCGCCAAACGGCGCATTCTCGTTGGCAATGTGCATAATAACATCGTTCAGGCAGGCTCCGCCCGACGATGTGCGACGCAGCACCTCCTCGCCCTTATCGGTTGCACCGAAGTAGTAGAGCGCGAGTGGCTTTTCGCGGTCAAGCACAAAGTTTATCGCCTCCTCCGTTTCGCCAAAGGTTAGCAGAGGAAATATCGGGCCGAAAATCTCCTCCTGCATCACAGGGGCTTCGGGCGATACATTATCCAAGAGCGTAGGTTCGACGAAACGCTCCTCCTTATCATATCCTCCACCAAAACGAATTGCGCCATCCGAGAGATAGCTCACCAAGCGGTTGAACGCCTTATCCGAAACGATACGCACGAAGTACTTACTCTTCTGCGGTTTTTTGCCCAGCAAAGAACGGAACGATTTGCGCAGCTCCTCCACAAACTGCTCCTTTACATCCTGATGCACAAGAAGATAGTCGGGAGCGATGCATGTCTGTCCCGCATTGAGCGACTTGCCCCACGCAATGCGCTTTGCAGCGACCTTAATATCCGCCTCCTTATCGACAATGCAAGGGCTCTTACCCCCCAGCTCAAGCACCACGGGGGTGAGGTTTTTCGCTGCCGCCTCCATCACTTGACGACCAAGCACAGGGCTTCCCGTGAAGAAAATCAAATCGAAACGCTCATCGAGCAGCGCGCGATTGACATCGCGATTACCCTGCACAATGGCGATATACTCATCCTCGAAGGTGTCATCAATCATCTGCTCCAGCACCTGCGCCACATTCGGCACATAGGGCGAAGGTTTCAAAATAGCGGTACAGCCAGCCGATATCGCACCCACAAGCGGATTCAGTAGCAGCTGCACGGGATAGTTCCAAGGTGCGATAATGAGCGTATTGCCAAGTGGCTCACTCAACACCTTGCAACGCGAAGGAAACATCTTCAGAGGCGATGAAGGTCGCTCCGCCGAAGCCCACGACGAGAGGTGCTTCAGGTGGTTGCGAATCTCGCCCAGCACAATGCTGAACTCAGTCATATACGCCTCCTCGTACGACTTGTGCAGATCGTGCCACAACGCCTCAGCAAGAGGGCGTTCCCACTTGTGCATAGCGTCGAGCAGACGCTGCAACATCTCCTTACGGAACTTCAAATCGAGCGTTACACCACTACGAAAGTAGCGGCGTTGCGCCTCGATAGTACTCTTGATGTACTCTATTGAGCTATTCTCTACCGCCATTAGTTACCATGTTTTTTAAGTATAGAGCTCTCCGATTGCTTCAACTCCTTCAAGTTCTTCAAAACCAACTTCGAGAACTCCTCCCAAGGATAGAATGGGGCGGTATCGCACTTTATCGGCAGCGTCGCATCGCGCTCGTTGATAAGCGAACGAACAAGAACCTTGCCCGACTTGTCGCGATAGAGGACAATCTGCAAATTTGCCGCCATAGGGACATATACACCGTGATTGAACGATGTTGTTGCCACCTCTATATCCTCGTTCCACTGCGGCACGCAACCATCGTAACCGATAGCCGAGAGGAGAGGCCCAACATACGAATCGTGCGTAAAGCGAAGGTTTGCATTATTCGGATTTTTGCCCTTGATAGCCTCGTCTCCCTTGTTGAGAATGTCGAGAAGCATCGCCTCCATGTGCGACTGTCGAGCCTCGACATACTCGTTGCCTCGACCAATATTAAAGTTGAGCCAATGGCTCGTCTGGTAGACATACATAAAGTACAAATCGTCGAGCGAGAAGAGGCGATTAAACAACTCCCTATCGCCCAGCTCGAAATTCTCGCCAAAGAGCAGCGTGTGGAGCGAGTAGCGCATCACTCTTGCTCCGTACTTTCCGCCACACTCCTCGACGAGTCTATCTCCATCGGTGGATATCTTTGCGAGAAAAGCCGACGCATCGTATCCGCGCTCCCACGACTTGCGAGCCTTTGTCCACTCGCCATTGTCGTTATAATCTTTGCACAGCTCCTTTGCCCTCTCCGATACGGCAGGGTTGTTTGCCAATGGGCGCACAATCCACAACTCGCTTGCGCGCGCCTGCTGATGCACCATAATTTTAGGATTCTTCTCCTTCATCGCATCGTTGAATGCCACCATCGACAACAGACAACGCAACGATGTACTCGACTTGCCCTCGATAGAGCCACCATCGAAAACCCTTCCGAAGTGGTCGTAGGCACGATGTGCGATACCGCGCCACTGCTCAACTCCAAGCTCCGAAAGTTCGCCATCGCGTCCTGCTTGTGCCTTCAGAATCTCCTTTGCACGGCTACGCAACAACTCGCCATCTTTGGTCAGGATGCCCATATCGTGAGCCTTATCGAGTATGGCGCACAACTTCTTGAAACGGGAAGCCTTCTGCTCATAGCGCGAGCCGTGACGACCTACCAGCGTAAAGTAGAAAGGCTCAAAGCCTTCGGGTGCAGCGGCAATCTCGCCAAACGGAATGCCTGGATAGGTCGATGCCACAGGGCAGGAGAGATTTGGGTATTTAGCGAGGCTCTCGCGTATAGCCTTTGGCGACTGCGCAACTGCCGAAAAGGCGAGCGCAACAACGGCTAAAAACAGAATTAATCTTTTAGTTCTCATATATTTAGTTCAATTTAGTCTCTCTTTTTAAGAATTTCATCGCGGCGGCTCTCCAACTCGTAGCGTGAGCCATGACGACCCGTCAGCGAGTAGTAGAACAACTTGTAACCCTTTGGTGACGGAGCAATCTTTTCGATAGGTACATTTTGATATGTCGTAATAGTGGGAATCGAAAAGTTGGAGTTCTCACGGATCATCTTGCGAATCGCCTCAGGCGACTGTGCAAGAGCAATAGTTGCTACCGCAAGCGCAATAATCGTGGTAAGTAATTTTCTCATACCTCTCTTTTCTACTGCTACAAAGGTACAAATTTTCAATTATATTATCAAATGTTCAGAAAATTCTTGAATTGGAGAGATCATGGCGATAAAATCGAGAATTTTATCTATCTTTGTAGGTATTTACAACAGCAACATAAATTCTTAATATAACTTGTAAATGATTCTTCGTCGTCAATTTCTTGCAAATGTCGCTCAGACATCGCCCTCGCCAATGTTGGTCGAGGTGGAGCGTGCCGAGGGTGTATTCTTCTACACCCCTACGGGAAAACGCTATTTCGACCTTGTTTCGGGCGTATCGGTGAGCAATGTCGGACACGGCAACCGTGCCGTTGTCGAGGCGGTAAAGCAGCAGGCAGAGAGCTATATGCACATTATGGTCTATGGCGAGATGGTCGAGCGACCACAAGTGGAGTACGCCGTAGAGATTTCCGAGGCTCTGCCCGCACCGTTAGAGAGTGTCTACTTCCTCAATTCGGGAGCAGAGGCAATCGAGGGGGCATTGAAGTTGGCTAAAAGATATACCCACCGCACCGAGATGATATCGATGCGTCGCGCCTATCACGGCTCTACGCACGGAGCAATGAGTATGATGGGTGAGCCTGAGGGCGAAGAGTGGAAAAACGCCTTCCGACCTCTGCTACCCGATTGCAGAGCATTGGATTTCAACTCGTTTGACGACCTGCAACTCATAACCGAAAAGAGCGCTTGTGTACTCTGTGAGCCGGTACAGGGCGAGGCGGGTGTTCGACCTCCGAAGGAGGGTTATCTGCAAGCTCTGCGCAAGCGTTGCGACGAGGTTGGTGCGCTCCTTATCTTCGACGAGATTCAGACCGGAATGGGGCGTTCGGGAGAGATGTTCGCCTGCACGAAATATGGCGTAACTCCCGATATCATCTGCCTTGCAAAGGCGTTTGGAGGTGGTATGCCTCTCGGAGCGTTCGTTTCATCGAAGGAGATTATGGATTCGTTGCAGGATAACCCTACGCTCGGTCATATCACAACCTTTGGCGGTCATCCCGTATGTTGCGCTGCTGGTTTGGCAGCTTTCCGCTACCTCAAAGAGAACAATATTGTGGCGGATGTCGAGCGCAAAGGAGCATTGTACGAGGAGCTGCTGAAAGACCACCCTGCCGTACTCGAAATTCGTCGCAGCGGACTTCTGCTTGCCGTTGAACTTGGCACCGAGGAGCGACTGTTCCGCGTAATGGAGATGTTCAAGGAGGAGGGCATTTTGAGCGATTGGTTCCTCTACTGCGCCACCGCCTTCCGAATCTCGCCTCCGCTGGTAATCTCCGACGAGGAGATACGCGAGAGTGTAGAGATTATTCGTCGCGTACTCGACAGACTCTAAAAAACCACATTCAAAGATGAGAGCCCCGCTAACCCTTGCCGTAATAGTCGCCTACATAGTGTTGCTATTTGTGGTTGCGCACCTCTCGCGTAGGAATCGAGCCGAAGCAACGACGAGGCGATATCCACGATGGCTTGTTCTCGTGGCGTTGGTGAGTGCGCCGATGACGGGCCTCACCTTTATCTCTATCCCAGGCTCGGTGGGGCGCGATGCCTTTGCCTATCTGCAACTAAATTTGGGCGTTATCGTGGCATACGCTGTAATTGCCTATGGGTTAGTACCCCTCTACTATCGTCACAATGTAACATCGCTCTACGAATACCTCGACAACCGTTTTGGGGCGCGCAGCCACGCAACGGGGGCGTGGTTCTTCCTTGTATCGAAGATTTTAACCGCATCGCTACGCGTCTTTGTAGTATGTATGGTGGTGCAACAACTCTTGTGCAACACGCTCGGTGTGCCATTTGGGATTACCGCCACTATATTTATGGCGTTGGTATGGCTCTACACGCATCGCGGAGGGGTTTCATCGGTGATTTGGGCAGACCTTATAAAGACGCTCTGTATGGTTGTGTGTGCAGCTATCTCGATAGTTTTCATCCTCAACTCGCTCGATCTATCCTTTATGGAAGCGATGAAGATCGGCTCGGCGAAGGGGCTGACCAAGAGCTTCTTCTTCGATGACATTAACGACAGCCGCTACTTCGTAAAGATGTTCCTTTCGGGAGTGTTTGTAGTGGTTGCATCGACGGGACTCGACCAAGATATTATGCAACGAGTATTGAGCAGCGACTCGCTGCGCTCGGCGCAACGCAATATGGTGTTTTCATCCATTTTTCAGGTGTTGCTGATTGCACTGCTGCTCGTTTTGGGTGCAATATTCTACCTCTATATTGCCGAGAGAGGTGCTACGGGGGTAGAGGGGGATGAGGCGTTTGCCTATATCGTTTCGCAGGAGGGGATGCCGATGATGATGAGTGCATTGCTTATTTTGGGTGTTGTTGCTGCAACTTTCTCATCTACGGGAGGCTCTCTAACTGCTTTAACAACCTCGTTTATGGTGGATATTCTACACTCCAAACGACAATTTACAGAGAGGCAGAGTCGAAAAGTAGACCACATTGTACACCTCGCTACAGCTGTGGTAATGGTGGTGCTGGTCTTTATCTTTGAGAGATGGGGCAACGATAGCGCAATCGCACTCTACTACCTCCTCTCAAGCTACACCTTCGGGCCTCTGCTTGGATTGTTCGCCTTCGGAATCCTCTCCAAACGAGAGGTACACGACAAGTTTGTGCCGCTGGTAGCCATAGCAGCACCTCTCATCTGCTTTATACTCGACTACAACTCGAAGAGCTGGTTTGGAGGGTATGAATTTGGTTTTGAGATTATGCTACTCAATGCGGCCATAACTATTGGAGGGTTGTATTGTATAAGTAAAAAATAATTTCGTATATTTGCGTTACAAAGAGTTGAAAATATGATAGTAATAGCAGACGGTGGAGCAACAAAATGCGACTGGGCATTTGTCGAAAATGGAGAGATTGTTGAGCGACTCAAGATGGAGGGTATAAACCCCTTCTCAGTCCCAGAGGAGCATATCCGTGAGGTTGTCGAGCGCGACTTCCTTCCCGTGGCTTCGCGCTACGAAATTTCGCATATCTGGTTCTATGGCGCAGGTTGCGGTTTTGGCGGAGCGATTATCAAGCGTGTGTTGGAGCAGCTCTTCCCCTCGACAGAGGTCTTTGTCGGCTCGGACATTGACGGAGCTGCCAAAGCTTGTTGCGCAGACGGCTCAGGCATAGTCTGCATTTTGGGAACGGGCGTAAGTTCCATACAGATTGAGAATGGCGAATGCACAAAGCGTCTGCCCGGCCCTGGTTACATCTTGGGAGATGAGGGTAGTGGAACGGTAATGGGGCGAATGCTGCTCTCCGATTTTATCTACAATCAGCTACCTCCACATCTGCACAAACTCTTCACCGAGGAGTTTAATATTACCATTCCCGAAATTATAGACCACACCTATCATAAACCCGCTGCAAATCGATTCTTCAGCTCATTTACGCCCTTCCTCTCGCGCCATATCGACGAGGAGCATTGTCGCAATATTGTGCGCTACAACTTCGAGCAGTTAGCGAAGCGCAACTTGAGCCAATACGATGTAGAGCGCCTTTCGGTAAACTTCGTGGGCTCGGTGGCTGCCATATTTGAGGATATTTTGAGCGAGGAGTTGGAGAAACACGGGATGAAAAAGGGCATTATTGTTCGCTCTCCGATAGAGAATTTGGTCAAGAATCTGACCGCCGAGTTGAATAGAAAATAACAATATTATGAAGCGACTTCTTATAGCCATTGCAGTTTGCGCTCTCTGCGCCTGCCAAAACGGAAATGCAGTTCTCGACAATGGTCTAATGCGCCTTGAGTTTGACCGTGAAACGGGCGATCTCCTCTCGATGACCGACCTCGAAACGGGATACGAATATCTCGACACCACAGCCGAGCCACAGCGATTGTGGAGCATCGTTCCGCTTGCCGAGGGGGATGAAATTGTAGAGCCTACAAAGGTTAAGGTGCGAAAACTCTCTCGCCACGAGGTTCAGCTATCGTGGAGCGACAATGGAGCATTCTCGCTTGTTGCGCGTGTGCGACTCGATAAGGAGAAGCCACTTTCGTATTGGTCGGTGGAGATGAGCGACTACGACGGAGCGAAGATTCAGGAGTTGATTTTCCCACACTTGACAAATATCAAGGCCTTTACAAACGAGGAGATACTACTCTCGGATTGGACTGGAGCGTTATACAAGAATCCGCGTGCGAGTCAGACGAGCCTTTCGTTATTCAAGCGAAATCACAAGCACCACACAATGCAGCTCTCGGCAATCTACGGCGACGAGCCAAGCGGTCTTTACCTCGCCACAAACGATGCAGAGTCGTATGGCAAGAACTTCTTAATAGAGTTCCGCGATGCCCTTACCGACTACAAGATGATAAATTTCTTGGAGATCGCATCCGACAAGCACATATACAAACCTCCTTACGACTTTGTTCTCGGTACGCTGCACGGCAATTGGTACGATGCAGCTCTTATCTACCGCGAATGGGCTTTGCAGCAAGAGTGGGTAAAGAACTGTCGCCTTCACAGCGGCAAGATGAACGAGTGGTTGCCAGAGACCGATATTTGGATGTGGAATCGTGGATATTCGAGCAATGTACTGCCCGAAGCGGAGGACCTGAAGGCGTTTCTTGGCGACGATTACAATGTGAGCGTCTTGTGGCACTGGTGGCACAATGGCCCATACGACGATGCATTTCCAGAGTACCTCCCACCTCGCGAGGGGCGCGAGAGCTTCGTAAAGGCGGTTGCCAAGGCGAAGTCGAAGGGTATAAATATGACTCCTTATATGAACTCTTTTCAATGGGGAGGAGCAACCAAAAGTTTCCGCGAAAAGGGGGTAGAGAGATATGTTGCCCGCAAAGCCGATGGCTCAACGCTTGCACACATCTACAATAAGTTTACGGAGAATTCGCTTGTGCCTGTCTGTATCACGCAAGAGTTTTGGCGCGAGACCTATTCGGGACTATGCGATACGGTGATAAACAGTTATGGCTGTTCGGGTGTATATATGGATCAAACCTGCAACCAATATTTGTGCTACAACCCCGAACACGGACACTCGGTTGGTGGCGGCAACTATTGGGTAAAAAGCCACCTGAAGATGATTGAGCGCATCCGCGAAAAGACCGCCGAGAACAACCCAATCCTTACGGGTGAAGGCTCTGGCGAGGATTGGATGGCACATCTCGATGGATATCTCACCCTCGAAGGCAGCCGCGAGCGTATGAGAGGAGCAAAGGCTTCGGAGATAGTACCTCTCTTCAATGCGGTATATCACGGCTACGCCATCTGCTTCGGCAACCTCTCAGGTCTGACCTATCCACCATACGACGACTGTTGGCCAAAGAAGTATCGCTCGCCCAACACCGAAACTCTCCTCCCTGAGAAGCACAACTTGCAAATGCGTATGGAACAGGCGCGCACCTTTGTTTGGGGCTCGCAGCCTATGATTTCGAACTACCATCCATTTGTGCGCAAGGGACGCCCTACAGAGATGCGCTACCTGGCAGAGTTGGTTGCTAAACGCAAGCAGTACAAGGAGTATCTGCAATATGGAACAATGATGCGTCCGCCAAAGATGCAGGATGATTACGCCACAGAGATTGATTGCGTACAGATGACAATATATAGCTACAAGACTGAGGGTACAAATATCTTTCCGTTCAAGAAGGTTGTGCCGATGCTCTACTCGTCGGCTTGGCGCAACAAAGAGAACAATATTCTGCTTGCCTTTACAAATATAAGCGAGGAGGCAAAGGCTCTCTCATTCACGATCGACCTCAACGAAATGGGACTTGACGACCACTATACCCTCTACATCGACGGTGTTGCGCAAGAGGGTACGCCACAATCGAGCTACGAAGTGATGATTGGAGGCTGTGCAGCCAAGATTTTTGAATTTAAGAACAATAACCGATAAAAAACTATGAAAAAACTACTACTAACTCTTATCGTAGTGCCATTTTTGTTCGCCTGCTCAGAGCAGGTTGTGCTTGATAATGGTTTGTTGCGTTTGACTTTTGACCGCGAAACAGCAAATCTCCTCTCAATGACCGACCTCGAAACGGGTTACGAATATCTCGACACCTCTGCCGAGCCACAGCGATTGTGGAGCATTGTTCCGCTTGCTGAGGGGGATGAAATCGTAGAGCCTACAAAGGTTAAGGTGCGAAAACTCTCTCGCCACGAGGCGCAGCTATCGTGGAGCGACGACGGAGCATTCTCGCTTGTTGCGCGCGTTCGACTCGACAAGGAGAAGCCGCTTTCGTATTGGTCTGTTGAGATGAGCGACTACGACGGCTCGAAGGTTAAGGAGTTGTATTTCCCTTATCTCACTAACATTAAGGAGTTTACAAACGAAGAATTGGCTCTGTCGAATTGGACAGGTCGCCTCTACAAGAATCTCCGCAAGACGCGTAAATCGGTGGGTAAAATCCACCAAAATCGCCCTACAATGCAGCTCACAGCCCTCTATGGCGAGGAGCCAAGCGGACTCTACATCGCAACAAACGACACGCTCTCCTACGGCAAGGGGTATACCATCGATTTCCGCGGGAATTTGACCGACTACAAGATGATTAACATCCTCGAAATGGGTGCCGACAAGAGCTACTATAAGCCTACTTACGAATTTATCCTCGGAACGCTGCACGGCGATTGGTACGATGCCGCGCAGATATACCGCGAGTGGGCTTTGCAGCAACATTGGAACAAGAACAACCGCCTTCACAGCGGCAAGATGAATAGGTGGTTGCCAGAGACCGATATTTGGGTTTGGAATCGAGGTCGCTCGTCGAATGTATTGACCGAGGCTGCCGATTTGAAGGAGTACCTCGGCGACTACAATGTGAGCGTACTGTGGCATTGGTGGCACAATGGCCCATACGATGACGCATTCCCAGAGTACCTCCCACCACGCGAGGGGCGCGAGAGTTTCGTAAAGGCGGTTGCCAAGGCGAAGTCGAAGGGTATAAATATGACTCCGTACATGAACTCGATTCAGTGGGGCGAGTCGCGCAAGTCGTGGAAGGAGCAGAATATCGAGCAGTATGTTGCCCGCAAGGCCGACGGCTCGACACACGCCCACGCCTATAATAAGTTCTCAGGCAACTTTATTACGCCAATGTGTATGTCGCAAGAGTTCTGGCACGAGAAGTACTCCGACCTCTGCGACACGGTGGTAAATGACTACGGCTGCACGGGCGTTTATATGGATCAGGCGTGTCTGCACTATTGGTGCTACAACCCTAACCACGGTCACTCGGTGGGCGGTGGAAACTATTGGGTTAAGGGCTATTTGAAGTTGGTGGAGCGCGTCCGCGAAAAGACTCCTGACACCAACCCAATCCTCACGGGCGAGGGCTCTGGCGAGGATTGGATGGCGCACCTCGACGGTTTCCTAACTCTTGAGAGTAGCCGTGAGCGTATGAGTGGAATCTCAAACTCGTCGGTAATTCCGCTATTCAATGCTGTATATCACGAAAATGCTATCACCTTTGGTAACTTCGGAGGTTTTACCTATCCGCCTTACGACGAGTTCTGGCCAAAGGAGTTCCGCGCACCAAACACCGAAAAGCTACTCCCAGCAACATACAACAAGCAGTTGCGTTTGGAGCAGGCTCGCACCTTTGTTTGGGGTATTCAGCCTATGATTGTAAACTACCACGCCTTTGCGCGCAAGGCTCGACCTGTCGAGATGCGATTCATTAAGGAGTTGGTCGCAAAGCGCAAGGAGTATAAGGAGTATTTGCAGTATGGCAAGATGATGCGTGCGCCAAAGTTTGCGAACGACTACGCCGAGGAGATTGATATCGCGCAGATGTCCACCTACGGCTACAAAACCAAGGGTACAAACCTCTTCCCTCACAAGAAGGTTGTTCCGATGCTCTACTCGTCGGCTTGGCGCAACGACAAGGGCGATATTCTGCTCACATTCGTAAATATCGACGAAGAGGCAAAGGATATGTCATTCAGCATCAACCCTACCGAGCTTGGTTTGGCTAAGGAGGGCAAGATGCTCGTAAATGGCAAGGAGGTGCAGGAGTGGCCTACCGAGGGCAACGAGTGGACAAAGAGACTCCCTATCGAGGGTTGTTCGACGATTACGATTGAACTTTTTAATAATAACAATTAAATACATATTGCTATGAGCTATATAAAAATTACGGAGCAACCATCGCTCTACAACGATTTGGAGAAGATGTCACCATTGGAGATTCTCACCTGCATAAACAAGGAGGATCACAAAGTTGCCGATGCGGTGCAGGAGGTAATCCCTGCAATTGAGAAGTTGGTAGTGGGTGCAACAGAGAGAATGAAACAAGGAGGCCGCCTCTTCTATATGGGTTCGGGAACGAGTGGCCGTGTGGGAATTGTTGATGCGTCGGAGATTCCGCCAACATACGGTATGCCCGCATCGTTGGTTGTAGGTATTATCGCAGGTGGCGACTCGGCTATTCGCCGCGCTATCGAGGGTGCTGAGGATGATGCCGAGCAGGGCTGGAAAGATTTAGAGGCGTTCAATGTGACCGAGAAAGATACCCTTGTAGGTGTTGCTGCATCGGGTACTACGCCTTATGTTATCGGAGCTATCAAGGAGGCTCGCAAGCGCGGACTTTTGACCGCTTGTATCACCTCAAACCCTGGCTCGCCCGTTACGGAGGTTGCCGAGATTCCTATCACTCCTGTTGTAGGCCCAGAGTTTGTGACAGGCTCGTCGCGTATGAAGTCGGGAACATCGCAGAAACTTATCTGCAATATGATTACCACCTCAATTATGATTGGTCTTGGTCGCGTGCGTGGCAATAAGATGGTAAATATGCAGCTCTCGAATCAGAAGTTGGTTGACAGAGGCACACGAATGTTGGTCGAGGAGTTGGGCTTGCCATACGAGGAGGCAAAGCAGCTGCTGTTGGTACACGGCGAGGTACAACGCGCCATCAACGCCTACCGCGAGGCAAAGAGATAGGGAGGATAGTAGAGAATACTCTATTTGAGGTAATGGTGCAAAGAGTGTCGCTTTTTGCACCATTACCTTGTCGCATAAACAGCCCCCCCCCTCAAAATTTTCACACTTCAACTCACTATTGGCAATCGGTGGATAGCAACGCCGATTGCTTTTTTGTATCTTTACACCCAAATTTAGTATCCTATATTCTCAAAATTCCATATAGCAATAAGCATCACTGTACGGCTTTTGTGTGTATCTTTGCAAAACGAAAGTTGAAACGCCAATGAAAACACTGAGTAAAAGCGCAATTATAGGCTATCCTGCTGGCATAATCACAGGTATAACATACGGACTCAATCCGCTATTTGCCGTGCCGTTGATGAACAAAGGTGCTGCCATAGAGTCGATACTCTTCTTTCGATACTCATTTGCCGTTATTCTGCTCGGTGCATTCCTTTGGCTTACCAAACAGAGCTTCAAGATTACCGCAAAGCAGGCGGGCGTGTTGCTTGTGCTTGGTCTGCTATACACATCGAGCAGTCTATTCCTTTTCGAGGCGTACAACTACATCGCATCGGGATTGGCGACTACGCTGATATTTCTCTACCCCGTGCTGGTGGCGATTATTATGGTCTTTTTGCGTGTCGTGCCCTCGTGGCCCGTATGGCTTGCCATTGCTGCGACATTTGGTGGCGTAATAATTATGACACAGGGCAGTGGTGGCGAGACGATAAACCCTATTGGCGTTCTGTTGTCGCTCGGCTCGGCATTGGTCTACGCACTCTTTATTGTCATCATCAACCGCAGCAAGGCTATCACTGAGATATCGAATACGCTACTGACATTCTATGCCCTCACGGTAGGTGCAGTGGTATTCTTGGGTAAGATTACCTTATCGGATACCGCACTTACTGCGGGCATAACGACAAGTGGCGATTGGCTTAACTTGGTGGGTTTGGCTCTGCTGCCAACAATTGTTTCGACAGCCACTCTCGCCATAGCAACGCGCAATATCGGTGCAACAAAGGCCTCAGTGCTGGGCGTTTTTGAGCCTATTACCGCCATTCTTGTCGGCACATTGATGTTCGGCGAACCTCTCACCACCAACATCGTGGTCGGCATAGGCATCGCCATTGTAGCTGTAACATTTATGATTTCGGTAACAAAACGATAGAGCCGCTATCAAGGTACGAATCTGTTTATCCGTGTGCGCTACCGCTTTGGGAAGTTGGGCTTTATCGTTATGACAATCTTTGCCAAGTTGTCCCCTTCGTCAATATCTGTAAGCCTATCTTCGGCTTGTCGATCAACTCGAACTTGCCAGGGGATATGTAGGTGTAGGCGAGAATAGTAATCTTTTCAAGAGAAATTAATTTTTTTGTTTTTTAGTTTTTACACACATCATTGTTGCCAACATTTTTTCTCCCTTGGCTGTAAGCGCCCATATTTCTCCATTGAACGTTGGCGAAGATTTTATTACACCATAGCAAATAAACTGATATCCAATTGTAGCAACATCCTCTGCTTCCGGTGTAATATTATGATATTTGCGAGAATCTAAATCTCGTAATATTCCCTCAATAATATTAACACTATTTCCCAAAAAGTCTTGTTGTTCTTTAATATATACGCCAATACGTTTAAACCATTCTTGCCATGATAAATTTATAGGAGATAACTGACTCTTGTGTCGCTTTGACAAATATGGGTTATCAACTTGCTTGACCCGAACCGAAAATTCTTCATCCCAGTCTGCTATATCTTTAGGCAACAATATATCCCCTTCATTTTTTCTCTTATATTCGCGCAGTTTATCAACCTCTTTCCTCAAATCATTTAACTCTTGCAATGATTCAGCATTGGTTTGAACACTTGCTCGCACCCATCCTTCCGCAGGATATGTTCTGATGGTTTTAGTTAAACTAACCGCGACTTTACCATTTAAGTCATCAGCGTTTTCCCAAAATTGCACCAATCGTCCTGATGAAACTTTTGCTCTAAATGCTTCTAAAAGTTCTCTTTTTCTCGTGTCTGTTTCCGAATTTTTTAGGGACAATTTGCTTATATCTTTATGCAGAAAAGCCATAACTGGAATTCCTTTTGCCACAGCGTAGTCATACTCCTTTTCAGTATAACTAATACCATCGTTATCAATGGAACCATATTTACCACCAATAATCAATACATAATAATCACAATCATCAATTACTCTTTTAATAAAATCTAATTGTGCTGCATCTATTGCTGGAAATAGTTCCATACCTGCAGGTATACAATCTAATGACATTATGGTCTGTATAACCTTACTTCTTTCCTCTTGAAGGTCGGAATAAGTTGAACTGATAAATACTTGATATCTTTTATCCATTAGTTTCTATTCTATATTTTCGTTTGAGTATTGTACTTTTGTAATACTAGCAAATTAGTAATTGTGCTATAATTTAACAATTACCTTTTGCTAAATTGCAATCACTACATAATACTTGCAAATTTTCAAGAGTGGTTTCACCACCTTTTGACCAAGGAATAATATGGTCAAAGTGTATATTGTGCAAACCATCATTGCACTCTATTCCACACAGCCTACATCTATTGCCATCACGCATTAGCACTTGAACCTTTAATCTACTGCTTGGTTCTCGTGGTGTTTTGTGTTTTTTTGATATTGTGTTAGTATTAGATGATTTAACACCATCTTTTGGGGATAGGTATTCTTTTGTGATTTCCTCGTATACAACCTCTCCATTTATATACTTTACAAACTCCTCTAAGGCTTTTCGCCACCCTCCAAATCTACGCGTAAAGGTACATAAATGGTACTTTGATATTCCTCTCTTCATATCATCTGTTGTCGGTTGCTTTCCTAAGATTATCCAAATGCGCTCTATTTCGTTTAGTAGATCAATGTCTGATATGTTTGTTTTAAAACCTGTCGTTTTTAGTCCTGCTTTTTGAAGAAATTCTTCCCAACTACCAAATCTATTGGTAATAGTCCATAGAGAAACTATACCCATATCTGCATACTGAGAAGAGGTTATTGTTTCTGCTTTCAATACATCTGCTATTCGTTTTACATCATCTATCAAATCTGTATCGGAAATGCGCTTCATCTCTTTCTCGTTTCTAGTTGTTCGAAGGCCTGCTTTTGATAGCGCATTTAACCATGACCCAAAATATTTAGCAAAGGTCGCATCATTGTGTTTGCCACCAAACTTTTTATATTTTGAAATCGACAAGTATTGATCTCCAATTAGAGAGGATACTTTTCTGAGATCATCTAATAACGCATCTTCCGATACAGAGTAAGCATATTGGTTTAAAACAAATTTCATAGTAGTATGATATTGAATCTCTCACAAAGTTAAACATTATTTCAATACAAAGAGTGGAGATTCATCAAAAATCCTCCTCATAATCATCGTAGTCGTATGACGAATCATAGTCGCGAGTGTTGTTGTGCGAGGAATCCAATCCCTTTATATCTGATATCATTATGAGAAGAGATACGGTTTCTCATAAAGAGACTATTACACTAAAGGAAGAATTGTTTGATTCTGAAGGATATATAAAGTCTATTAAAAATAACGAGCTAGATCTAGTATTGATATTTTCGAGAGAAGCGATAGACGATGGATTACCATTCTAACTTTTTACGGCAGAGCTCTATGCTCTGCTTTTTTTATAAAAGAAAAATCCGAATTGCTGCGATTTGTCTTGGATTGCAGAATGCTCTAAACATTTCCGACAACAGTTCTATTTACAACTATTATGGAACAAATATGGTGATAATAGTTTAATTTGCAACTATTATGCAGTAATAATTTATTAAGGCGCAGCTCCGGAATTTCGGTTGAGGGTGAAATAGGGCGAAGAAATATTGCGTAACGATGATAAACAGTAATAAATGGTTTAATCACCAAGAACAAAAAAAAGCACTCAAAGTGAGCACCTTTTGGCAAAATGATTTATCATCGTTTGTTATTGGTGTGCAAATTTACTTGCCGACGCAGTGTAAAAATAGCATTGATAATCAATGAGTTGCAAACTTCGAGCCGAAATAGGGTCGATAATTGTGCCATTCTATTACAGTAAATGCACACTTCTCTGATTTTCTGCTCGGAGCCCTAATCCAAGTACAAAGATAATAAAATTTCATAGAAAATTGTGTTAAATGGTGTATAAATAAAGATTCCCTATTTGAGGCATTTTTGCTCACTAGGGTATAAATTTTACTTTTTATTTTGGAAAGTGTAGACAGCTTTTCAAAGTGCCATTTTGACTATGTTCATTATCACAAAAACACAAGTTAAAATGCCACAAAAAAGCAAGACGACATAATGGTTAATAGGATAAAAAAACTCGTGAGGAACACTCACGAGTTTTTTTTGGTGATTTATAAATATCCTGGTTAGTTACAACTTCTAAGGTGTATAATGATTTTTGTACGATATTTGTCGCATTTTATAATATATGTTTTAAAAAGTAATCCCTACGGTTGATGGCGATAAATATTTCCTTTTATAACATAAGTTAGTGTTATTATAAATCTCAATTGCTTATATGTCGGTTTGTCCTCATATACGCAAATGAAAATTAAAATTTAGTGCCATATAGCCTATCGTATTCATCATATGCAAATCGATCTGTCATTCCTCCAATATAATCTATTATGCATCTATGCAATATAGCTTTATTATCTTCTACATAATCGTTAAATATAGCCCGCTGGAAGGAGATGTCTATATGTTCGCAGAATGAAGCTATCGCTGTGTCTGGCAATTGACTTGGATTATTTGAGAAAGCACTATATAATTTGCGAATTATGTACCCTCCTTTTCCATCCATAGCTTGAGCTGAATATGACGATAGCACTGATGTTTTCAAAAACTTTTGGAATGAGTTATCAATCTGAGTCAATTCATCTGAGAAAGAAACAACTTTTTCATAAACATCTTCTGGTATGGTTGATTTTACACGCGCAAAGTCTTCTTGTGAATTAATGTTGTAGTTTTGACCTAATGTGCGAAGATTTTCTCTAGTTTGAATGATTGCATTTACTACATAAATATTAACCATTAAACGCGAGTACACAGAGGCAAAAACCGAATCAGACATAGAATCAATATCGTCTTGTAACTTTTTAAATGTTTTTTTGTCTGCAGCGTTAAATAATCCCTTGAATTTATCTAACTCATCAATAATATTTTGTCTTGTTAAAATTCCATACTGAAGGCTATCCTCTATATCATGGTGTCTTTGAGCGATTTCATCAGCTAATGCAACAATAAAACCTTCAAAAGACCAGTAATTCTTAATTGAATTAAGGTAGTCATCATATATAGGATTTTCTGTTTCAATGTTTTCTTCATTAATTACATTACCATACTGATCTAGTAATCGTTTGATAGAAGAATGGTGAGCTATTCCCCACAACACATATTTAGTTAGGTTCAAACCCTTGATATCTGGATAATCTGCACCTTGTTCTAATTCACAGAGTAAGCGTAAAGCTTGAAGATTATGTTTAAATCCTTTCTTTTTGGGAGGCGTATCATTGTCTTTTTCCAAAATATCTCGCAAAGTTCTTTCTCCTATATGACCGAACGGGGTATGACCGACATCGTGCCCCAAAGCGATAGCCTCGACTAGTTCAATATTCTGGCCCAATGCAATCGCTATGGTTTTTGCAATTTGGTTTACTTCTAATGTGTGCGTTATTCGAGTGCGTATGTAGTCATTATTTTGCAGCATAAACACTTGTGTCTTTCCTCGCAGTCTTAAGAAAGACTTTGAGTATAGTATTCTGTCTCTATCTTTAGAAAATTCACCACGATATTTTTGATGAATCTCTGGTCTCACCCAACGCAGATTTGCGTCCATATGTAAATTTTTAGTAGGGGTGAAAAAATAATTACAGTTAAAAGCCATAATAAAACTATTTTATTGTCAATTAAAGATTTACAGGTAGATAGTTGCCTCTCGAATACAACACATTTATGACCTTGAGTCTGTCTATGATTGATTCATTATACACTCTATAAGTGACAAAATTGAAATTTTGTTACTCTTCCTGTTCGTAATAATACGAATAGTCAATACCCTTCATAAAGGTCTCTCGGTCGTTGATTTTGTCGGTCAAAGCAGACTGCAAAAGCCGCATGATATCCGACGAGTCGGCTACACTTTTTTGCATTGCATTCAAGTAGTCGTTCTTGTCAATCTTACTCCAATCAACGCATTTCTGCAACTGCTTTTTGAGGATCAAATCAAGCCAGATACGAGTCGCACGACCATTGCCCTCACGGAACGGGTGAGCGATGTTCATCTCGACATATTTATCGGCAATCTCCTCAAAAGTTGTTTCGGGCATATGCTCGATTGTCGATAGCGTCTGCGGAAGGAATTGCGCCATCGCAAACTGAAAACCACCCTTGGCGATATTGACTGTACGAATCTGACCGGCAAAATCATACAAACCACCAAATAGGTAAGCGTGAATCTGCTGCAAACCTTTGACAGTACCGACCTCGATATTGTCGATTAGGCTACTCTCGAAGAGGGCATACGCCTTCGACTTGCTCTTACCGTCAATCGTCTCATCGCTATTGGTAAACCACTCGACAAAACGCATCGCACGGACGTTTGGAAAACTCTTTGCGAGGAGCAGAACGCCATCGTAATCGAGGACATCAGCGAGTCGTCGCTTACCATCGGGCGCAAGTAATTTCAACTGGTTAGTGCCACTAACCACTTCACTATTCTCGCCTTTGAGCTTTGTTTTGAGATATTTCCAGTAATTGCGGTTTTTCTGGTAGTCGTCTTGGCCGTTCAGCACTCCGACGATATCGAGCACAGAGAACCACCATTTGGAATTCTCCTCATCCCAAACAGCTCGCACCTCACGGTCATTATAAAATCGAATGGATATTTTTGACATAACTTAATAAGATTCAATAATTAATTATACAATACTGTTAGCATTAGTAAATATACGGTTGCTATTTTGCCAATGTAAAAAAAAGTGCAGCGGATTACAAAATACTCCTTAGCAACTCTTGACCTTTTGAGATGCACTCATCTAATACTCCAATAATATTGGTTAAATTATTAGATAGTCTCTTCTTTGACTTATTGATAGTTTTTTCGGCCTTAGGTAATGTGTCAATAGCATCCCTAAACCCAGTACAACCTGATTTTGCCTCAGATATTGATTTTAGAAGTGTGTTAATTGCATTATATTCTTCCTCCATAGCCTCTTCACTATCAGGTGCTGTAAGAGACTTCATTTTGGTAGCATAGTCTACCATGTTAAAGAATGAAGACTGCAATAATGGGGTGTTATCTTCGAATATTACAGATAGTTGATCCATCCCATTGGCTGTTGCCCTCATAATTCCTTTAGCTTGGGAAATGTTTGGATGAGTAGGATTGATACTCTGTAGCCTTTGAGTATTAGAATTAAGCATTTCATTATGCTTCAACATGGCATCTGTTAATGTAGAGCATATGTTGGTTACATTGGCAGTTTCCTCATCTAAATGCTCTCTGTAATCCAAAAATCCCAATTCTTCCACATCGCCTTCTATAACCTCTACTACTTCTGGCTCCATAACGGTGGGTAAAAGCGATGTTGGTAGAGTTGAACAGTAAGAAAGAAATGCAGACTTGTTCCTATTCCATGCTGATGGCTTAATGCCTATATCTAGTTTATCTGCGAATACTTCACAAAGACCATCTATTGAGTCTGCATCATCTATTTTCAAGGCTTTATCCAATGAACATAACCAACCTAATTTATCAAATGATGTATTAGGTAGTAAAATTTGTATAATATGCTTATTCAGTGCCCACGCTGCACCCATCTCATTTAGACAGACCTCGCTACTCTTGTAGTTGTCAGAAATCATCAACAAAACAATATCTGCACACGCAATGTTATCCTGGATAAATTGCGGAATACTTTCTCCTGCCGGCACTCCTGTATCTTCACGAGAAGTATAAGCTATAATCTCAGAGTCTATACCCATTCCTAAAAGGAAAATTAAATCCACAAATTTGCCTATTAGTTCATTGTCTTTGGACGCGTGACTAATGAAAATCCGTTTCTTTGATGATAACACCGATTTTTGTGCTGGCTCGATTACAGTTTGCGTATTCAAACCCAAATCACCTCGTTCCAATTTATCTACTAGTACACAGAAATCCTTGCGAATCTTCTGATAATTAGCATTTAGTCCATATCCATTTGCATCATTATTTACACTGGAAAAATTTGCATATTCCTTGCAACTTTCATCAAAATAATGACTAAATACAACACAGGATTCTTCGTGCCATTTATGGTATGCCTCTATTGTTTCATAAAGATTCGGGGTGCTCGCCAAGCGATCATAGGTATCCCTTAATTGCTTTATTTTCGCAATCTCATTTGCTATAACTTGTCTATCAATCATATTACGAGTTCTGTGTTGTAGATTATTCTGCATATCGATCATATGCCTTCTCGCTGTATTCTTTTTTGTGCTCCCTCTTCGCTAGAAGTTCCTCTCGCAAATTATTGAAAATTGAATATTTCTCAATCAGCGGTTTGAATTTTGCTCGTCCGTTGGCTGTCAAACAATTGTAAAATAGCATTACTAATTCATAGTCAGATAACTGACTACGAGCGATGCACGCATATTCATATCTTTCATCGTCCGATATTAGATCACTTGAATCCACATACTTAACAATACGATATAAATGTCTAAAATAATGATCAAAACGAGTCGTGATACTTATGTTAGAATATATCGCATACCCTGAATTTGATAATAATTTGTAAATGCCATCTAAATAACGAATCCCATTATATTCTATAACTGCATGTTTGTATATGCCCTCAAAAACTTCTCTGCCATGGAACTGACCCTTAGGCACTCCCCGATAAAATATTTCTTCAGGAATATTATGTGGACGGATATTGGGACTTGCATAGTACTCAAATGATAAATTTGCAACTATCTCTTGTTGCAACGACAACATATTGAAGAATGTGTTTTCAAAACGCTGGCGTTTCATTGTTTTGTTTTGCTCTTGAAATTCAAGTTTTTGTGCATTCAATTCATTGCGAGTTTCCTTCAACTCTTCACGCTGTAATTTGAGTTCCTCTTTTTGATAAAGCAAAGTTACAATCAATCCAGCAAATGCCAATCCCGAGAAAAGTGCGTTAACGGCACCGAACATATCGCCGAATGTGCCTCGTTCTATTGAGCAATCAATGTTCTTATTAATTAGCCACCACGATAGTCCCCATGCCGCAATAACACCAATAATTGCCAATACGATCCAAATCCACAATCGAGATTTATTATCATTATTATTTTGTTTATAGTTGCACATGTCTATTCAAAATTTATGATTTCTAAGTTGTTTGATGATAAATAGTTATAATTATATTGACTTAATGTAGATATATGGGGACAACTTTACTTGTTGAGGTGTAAAGCTTTAACTATATCACTAAATGCTACATCTTTAAATGGCAATAAATCTAACTTATAAGACATATCTTCCACGCAATCAGGGATTAAGCCAAAAGGATTGATTGCGGTTGCGCTGTATGCACATATTCTTTTAAGAATAAATTTCTTGCTTCGCAGGTCATGTGGAGAAATTCTTCTTTTTTCTCTTTCTATATTTACCGAGAACTGCATGCTATTACAGCAGTTAGGATTCTCTTGCAAACTCGATATAACACTTTCAAGACTCCTTCCCGCATTACTCTCTTCCAACGAGACTGCAACAAGATATGTTTGCTCATGGTTCCCAAATAGCTGGTTATGCTTAATTGTGAAACGCAACGAATCACTTGATGTAGTTTTGACCTCAAAATTTACAGTAGGGCTTACAAAATCCAACTGAGATGAGGAGCCTTCTGTGTGCCAATAAGAAGAAATGTCTAATTCATATTCACTGAAAATATGCTCAATGAACAACAGCTCACCCATCAGTCCTATAAGGTTCTTATAGTGCTGTTCTCTTGGCAACTGAAATAAAGATACTAGTGAGTCAAAAAATGCAACAAACTCCTGGCCATTCATATACGAAGCATGAGCTAAACACAAGTTGACAAAAGCGTTGACATTTTCTTCTATGTTCGGAATGTTGGATAATTGGAGTTCTACATAATTGTAGTATCCGTTTTCAAAAGACGAAACAGATGTATTAAAAGCTGTCACAAACACATTTGTTTCCAAATGCAAAAAATCTGTCCTTATTCCCAAAGAATCACAAAGTTCATTATTCGGAACAATGTACAGAATGTTGCCGTTTGACGCAAATATACCCGTTCCACAAGGAAGTTTCTCTAATAGGTATAGAGTGTTATCTTGCGGAAGAGAGTTTATCGTATTTAATGTTTGGCTAATGTTAATCATTGTCTTTAACAAAATATATTTTATCCTTAGGCATATATATAGCAAACATATATTGATCTTTCCCTAAAAGATCGTGCTTAGACAGTCCAGGAGAAATGTAGTGAATCTGAATATTTATCTTATTCGGGTCAACGACTACCTTCTGATCACCCAGGTATGTTAACTTTTCAATATCCGTTGTATTGGCACCTTGATGAAGCGCTTTTATTCTATCCTTAGCGGCATCTTGATAAATAGAACGATAGCGTGTTTTATTAGCATCATCTGTCCACATTAGAATAACGGGTATATCAGATGTCCCAACAAGTTCTTTAATTGTCGCTTTGTTAAACGGTTCCCTATCAAATGCGGTTTCTATAGATTGAATCAAACCATTTAATTGCTCTGCAGTAAATATAGTATATTGAGCAGTTTCAACCCCAATATTACTACCGTTTGTTGTTTTAGTCCAGTTAGTAACAGATGTGATCAAATTTTGAATATATTCATTATTCGTAGATCTTTCCGTATCATTTGTTACAATAAACTTCTGTTTAACCCATCGATTCCTAAATGATATTTTTTTAAACTTTGCCTTATTTTTCGCTGTGGGTTTTTGTTTGGTGTTCTCTGCCTGAATAATAATATCCTTTATCTCTAACAAACCTTTCTCTACATCCTCAAACTGCTCCCACAAATCATCTTCGACTTCGGCTAGGACGGTAAATTCTTTAGATATTTCATCGGTTGTGAAGATTTTACATAGATCTAAATATTTACTGCGATAGCCAAACCAACGAGCCCTCTGAAGAGTGGTGTCCATATTTCCTCCACTTTTCGCAAATCGAGTAAAATATGAAACTATCAAATTGGGGAAGGTTAGACCTCTTTGTAGCAGGTCTCCACCAATGTATATTTTATGCCATTTTGTTCTTTCTGTTTCTTTTGTTTCTTTACCGAGGCCGTTCTGTAGAATAACTCCAGTTTTCTTTATGCATATAGCTAATTCCTCTAATAAAGTATTATCAAACGGGAATTGAGATTGAATTACCTCGGATGTATACAATGTATAACTATTCTTCAACTTGTTAAGATAAAATGTGTATCCATCCACATCATCATCTTTATTCTCAAAGGCAGCTTTGATGTTTTTTAATTCATCATTAACGCAGGAGTACAAAGCACCATGTTCGGAAACCTTGCGATCGACATGGATTATCATATCAGAAAGTTTTTCTTTCTTCTTTTCCGCCATTAACTGCTTTATTGCACTTGCAACTATGAAATAATATATTGCTTTACGCAAAGGATCGCTAATTGTTGTGGAAGATTGTTCTTCTGCGATAGACTGTATTATTTCATTTTCTGACAAGTGATATATACTCGCACCATTATATCCTACACCGGGCTGGATTAGATGTACAGATGCAGGTATAAGAGCACTAATATCATCTTGAAAGATATTAGCTTGAGGCGTCGCTGTAACTGATAGATATAATGGATTACCCAAGATGCCTTTCATTGCCTTTATGGCATTGTATGTCGGAGTACCTTTTTCTTTCTTTTTTGCAGTATTTAAACTGGCTTGATCTCCCTCGTCGTCAATAATAAAAGGTTTTATGTTAGGCACATTGACCAATGTGCGTAACAATCTATTCATCTTGCTTAAAACTCGTGAGTTTTTCAGGCAAGTTATTATTATTGGACGACCTTCTTCTAATAAATCTACCGCAAAATCTGCAGTAAGACATGCGATCGGATTAGACCCTTTTGTAACTGTATTTGTCGTGAATACAATTGGCGTGTCAGATTCAACAATATCATCGCCACTCGCAGAGTCAAATGTTGCTCCAAATCGCTCTGTGCACTGTCTTAATAATTCTGTGTCATATCCACCATATATAATGAGTAGATTATAACCATTGTCAAAAGCTAAAGCTGTTAACAACTCTAAATTGGAGGTTTTACCGGATTGCACCTTACCTACAAGCAAAGAGTTATGGTTGCTCTCGGTTGTCAATTGTCGTAATAGCCTAGAATATGTAGATCTAACATTTTGAACAATGTTATTTGCTCCTTTTAGTGTATACGCATCAATATGCTTCTTGTGTATTAGCTCAAAGAATCTTCCCTCGGTAAACGGTAGAGGTGAGGAATATTCAATTTTATACTGCTCCATTAGTCTTCATCTGTAAGTTTGCGTAAATACTCATTTATATGATTGCGGAAAGCACTAGGGCTAACTGATCCATCTTCATTTGCATTCTTTTTAACACGTATCTCTGCAAGAGCGAATGCTATGGCGAACTTCTCCAATACTAATTTAAAATCCTCCTTTTCTGAGAACGGTTTAAAAAATGGATGGTTTATGTTTAGCTGAATACTAGCTTTGCTGCCATCCTCCTCAGAGTTAACTTTAATCCATGTAGATGCATTACCCAATGTCCACTGAACGGAAATAGTACATTTACTTGCTCCATCCAATTGTATCGGATATTCACGAACTTTGTCGTCAATTTGTTCAGGTTGGTTATTTTGCTCTGTTTGGTATTCCCTATATAGAGTTAACTCTGATATATTTTCGTCGACAGCAGTTTGTATGACAGAATCAAAAATAGTTGGTTCTGACTGATGAATCGTACCGCCAAAAGAACGACTAATAGTATCTTTTACCTGGCTTTGAACATTGTCTGACACCTCCTTCGATGTTGACTCTTCTTTCTCTCTATCTTTATTTGTAATCTTGGCAATCTTAATATATTCCTCAATATGTGATTTAAGTTGTTTGATAAACTCTTCCTCGAGACCATCATCCCACACGAAACCATCTTTAGCTTGATTCACAGGGAAGTCATCCAAGTCCAGTTCTCCAAATAGCTTATGAGCTATTGTACTTTGTGCTTGCCCGAATATTTCTTCTGGCTTATAATTAAAATCTTCGCCACCAACAACTACTCGATTCCTTCTAAATAAAGCAAAGCCTGCTCTACCAAATCCACCATGTGCTAAAATGCCCACAAATCCTGTGACACAATGTATTTGTCCGTCAAACTCAAATAGGAATTCCAGGTCTTTTCTCCATGTGCGATTTCTAAAAGATAAGCAGTCATGATCATCATAATATAGAGGCTCTCCGTCATATTCAATACGAACCAATCCACTATTTAGGTCACGTCGATACATACTTTTTAGTAGTTCCGTGATTTTATTCTTTGTTCGTGGGGATCCAACTTTTTTGGTAATATCTCGTATTATAATGGTTGTACCATGCAGAGTGGGATCAACTTTTGTTCGTCGAATGGACACAGAGTTTAAATTATTCTGGCGTAATTCTGGAATATTAATTTCTGTATAGTACTCATTATCTGATCCCAATCTCGTAGAACGCACAGACCAGATGTTGCCAAACCAAGACGCGGCTGTCTTTAATCCCATACCATACTCATTTCTGCCACTTTTATCTTCTGGTGGAGAATCAATCTTTACTGCTCTGGAAAAATCTTCTAACTCCATGCCGAAAGCTGTATCAACGATCGTTAGAATATCTTTATCAGCATCATAGGTTATGTGTATATCAACACCATCTATTCCCTGTTCAGCAAGTTCTTCTTGATGGGAGTAGAAAGACTGAGTCGAGTTGTCAACAAACTCTGCAATAGCATACCATGGCTTATAGTTCAAGCGTGAAAATACGCCAATAACTCCAGCTTGTGGCTGAATATTTAGTTCATGTATGTCAAACTCTTTTCCCATAATATCTCGCTATTATTTTAATAATTCTACAGCAATACGTCTAACAACATCTACATTCACAGCATTGCCTAAAGCCTCAAAACATCTAGTAGGACTCATTTTAAAATTTTTACCCTCGAAGCATAGTGACTCCATCATCTGTATTCGTGCAGCTTCTTTAACAGTCATATACCTTCCGGTGAGGTCGGAGTTGGGAATACGCACCCATGGAAATATCGGAATTTGAGTACCAACCAGATTTAGAGCAGGAGAAAATGTTGGTAGCTTAACTCGAATTCCTGAAGCTCGGAACTGTATGATTTTATCATCAAGAGTCATTGTCGCTCCTTTCCCACAGTTCCATTCAAACTTCATATGACTATTTTGTAAGTCTTGAATATTGTGAATCCATCCGTCTATCCATGTTTTATTTTTCTTGTAGAAATCTCTATTCTCTTTAATATATCGTATCTTCCAATCTTGAAATCGCTCTCCATCTTCTCGTTTATCTTGAGCATATATTGGCAACTGTGCCATCATTTGCGCATGACTTTTACCAGTTATAATTCGTCCTAGTTTGCCACGTTTTCCTTTTAACTGCTTTGCTGGTTGGTTGCACGGAGGTATATCCTCATAGTCATATGTCGCTCCAAATTCCATAGCCCATATAGGAAATCCTGGTAACTTGCAGTGATTTTCAGCAGCAAGTCTGACAAATTCACTCCATATCTCAAGGTGACGTCGTGTATCCTCCTTTAGCGGAATATAATCTGTATCATTCGTATCAATAATATCATGTATACTCTTAGCAGCATATGTTGGTGCAGGGAATTGGAAATCACCCAATCTGCCTAAATCTTTTCTAGTTCCAACAATGTAGATCCTTTTGCGATGTTGAGGCGATTCAAATTGATGTGGAGAGAGTATAGTTTCCTTTACATCATAACCAAGTTCGTCGTGCAATCTGTGATATATAACCTTCCAAGTGTTGCCGTTATCATGTCCTTTTAGATTTGCTACATTCTCTAAGAATACATATTTAGGTTTGTGATATTCTATGATATCACAAATGTATGTAAACAAATTGCCTCTATCTTTTTCATCATTAAAACCCTGCCTTTTACCAGCTTGGCTAAAGGGTTGACAAGGAAAGCCTCCGCATATAATGTCATGAGGAGGAATTTGCTCTGGCTTAATCTTGGTAATATCTCCAAATATAGGAGTCCCAGGGAAATTCAGTTCATATAATTTCCTTAGATCATCTTTAAGTTCTGAGGCAAAAACACATTTGTGTCCCAATCCTTGCAGCGCCAAATGAAAACCGCCAAGACCGGCAAACAGATCAATGAATGTATATGTTTTATTATTTCGTCTCATTACTTCCGATTAGTTCTTTAGGATCTACTTGAAGAATCTTTGCTATTTCGAAGAGAACTTCAAGGCTAGGTTGACGACGATTGCAGACATAGGAATTCACTATGCAGAAACTCTTGCCAAGCCTCTCTGCAAGCCAAGTTTGTTTTATTCCTCTCTCTTCGAGGACCTCTTTTATGCGGTTCATATATCGTTGTATTATTTTTTACAAAAGAAATCAATTACAAGATCAAGCGTAATTGCTGCTATGGTCACACCACGTTTGGCCTCCTTGTCTTTAAGGGACGCCTTTACCTCCGAAGACAAAAAACTCGTTGCTAAATGCAACATTTTGTTGACTGGTTTATCTTCTGGTTTATTGTTAAGTATCGCATCTATACCTTGGAATGTGGTAATAGCAGCATTCGCTTTCGCAAATTCCTCGTTGTCTGGGGATATAGCCTCGGCAATGCTAACTGCATATTTAGACACTGCAAGCAAATCTGCAACCTTCAGTTGCTGACCTTGCTTATCTTGATGTATTACATCGTCTGGTTCAAAAGTATGATTGGGCTGATAAAGGAAGTCAAGGGCTTGTCTATAATTTATTTCATAGAACTGCATCTCAGACAAAAGTTTACTTATAGCCTTCATGCAACCTTTTACATTTAACTTTGCGTCATGAGTTGTGAGTCTACTCCAATCAATTATTTTGTGATAATTATGTCCATAGTGTGCTCTGAAAACCGCATCGATTTCGTTTTGTATCGAAGCAATATGAGGTTGATTGCATACGAACGTTTCGCCTATTGCTCTAAGCATTTTATGTTTATTGTTTGTTGCAAATGCTCTCGACAGATTAGAATAGGCTATTTCCAATCTTAGTACCTCATCTGCTTGTTGCTGTACAAGTACATCAAATGCTTCCATATTCATCACTAGTTGTGTTTCTTTTTACAAAGTTATAAAATATTTTGCAATATAAAAAGAAAAAGGCGGACTAAATCCGCCTTTTCAAACTTTGCCTAATTCATCAACCCACTTTACTATCGTCGATTTCTATAACGCCAAGGGTCGGGAGTCATCATCTTCTCAATCTGCTCCATACGAGTGATTGCATCCAGATGGTGCTTCTTATCGAGCCACTTTTTGATAGTCGCTCGGTCGAAGTACAGTCTATTGCCTTGTCGGATATACGGGATATCCCTATACCTCACCGTCCGATATACCGCGGATTTTGATTTACCAAGTAGTTTGCACAGATCTTCCACGCTCATCAACTCTCCTTCGAGTGGTAGGGGTTGATGTTTCTCACGAACTGTCTTTTCGAGTGATTCGATTCTCTCTACCAGATTTTGAATGAGCTCCGGTAGCTGCTCAAATGCTAATGCTTTTCTTTCGCTTGTCATAATTTTAATTATTTTGAGTAAATATTCATGTTAAGTATAGGAGAGAGTTGTAAGTAAAGGTTTGTGGATTGGTGATTTTTTGCAAAAAAAGATGTTAATGACTTCTTCTGCCTATAAACGACGCCTTCTGAATAGAAAGTAGAATTCTTTTCTCCTGTGTCAGATGCGGCTCATTGCACTCCATTTCTCCTCGTTGCAGCCCATTGCAACATAGGCGAAATGTTTTTATTGAAAAACGGTTTTAAGAAGATATTGGATATCGAGATCGAGAATGATGCGTACTCGTAAACACCAACGCCCACGAAAAATGGCGTTTTCAGGCATAAATCCGTTAAAACACAAAAATCCCGAAAGTGGTTGATAAACCTTCGGGATTTTTCGTCTATTTTGTATGATTTTCAGCCGATTTTTGTAGGCATCAGTGTTTATTAGTGGGCGTTAGAGTGTAAAAATTACTTGCCGATGCAGAATGTAAAAGTTATTGATAATAAGAACTTTACGGATTTGTGGCTCAAATCCGGCCTAAATATTTGATAAACAGTGATAAGCGATAATAGCTGATGATAAATAGATGGCGATAGTCGCAAACTTTGCGGAGCTGATTAGGGCAAGCAAGTAGTTGCCAACCAAAAGCCGAAAATACTCCTACTCTTAATAGTCTAAACTATTAAATCACAACGCAAATGAGAAGGAGTAAATTTAGAAGGCCGTGCAAGGTGCTTATATTCAATGGCGCAAGGGTGTTGGTGGCGATTGTTCGCTCGCTGCATTGTGCCGCTGAACTGACGCACGAAAACAAATCGGCAATACACAATTGTTGCACCGGGAAATCGGTCCGCTCGGGGGCATATTATTACCGCCAACTGCACCCCGATATCCTATTGGAGATGGACGATTTGGACAAACTGACGCTCAAAGAATATGACGACTTGTGTGGTGTTACGCGAAAGTATATCTCTACACGGAAGATGGCGCATATTCGTAAGAGGAGAAACGAAAATTAAAGATAAATCAAAAATCGTAAAAGAAGGCAATTGAAGATCTAGAAGAGGCTGGATAGTTCTATATAAGAGATGTCCAAAATTTATATTATTTAATTTGCATAATCCAAAATGAATAATTATATTTGCAAATAAAATTTATGGTATATGGCTAAAGTTAAGAATCCTTTTATAGTAACGGGCAAAATCGAGCCTGAGTATTTCTGTGATAGAGTGAATGAGTCGGCTCGCCTTATTAAATCCATCACCAATGGAAATAATCTTGTTGTTATATCTCCTCGTCGTATGGGTAAAACAGGACTTATTCAGTTTTGCTACGATAAACCCGAGATAGCAAATGAATACTATACATTCTTTATAGATATACTTCATACATCGAGCCTTCGAGAGTTTACATACCTACTCGGTCGTACTATATATGACACTTTGCTCCCACGCAGTCATAAGATGGTCAACTTATTTATACAGACCATCAAATCGATAAATGGCAAATTTGGTTTTGATCCTATAACCAACTTGCCGACATTTAATTTAGAGTTGGGTGATATTGAGAAGCCTGAATATACATTGGAAGAGATTTTCCGCTACTTGGCGAATGCTGATAAGCCCTGTATTGTGGCTATTGATGAGTTTCAACAGATTGCAAAGTATCCCGAAAAAAACATTGAGGCATTGTTGCGTACACATATCCAGAAACTCAAAAACAGCAACTTCATCTTTGCTGGCAGCGAACGTCATATGATGCAGGAAATGTTTACATCTTCGGCTCGTCCGTTCTATAATAGTGCCGACATATTAGAGTTGAAGGCGATTGCACCTGAGATATATATGCCATTTGTTATAGAACATTTCGAGAAGCGCAATAAGCAGATTTCTGCCGATAATGTTAAATGGGTCTACGATTTATTCAAAGGACATACATATTACATCCAGCGAACTTTTAATGAATCCTTTGCAGATACAGCCGACAACGAGGAGTGTACACGAGAAATTATTGAATGTGCTATTGATAATATGGTAGCATATAACGACACCATATTCCGAGAAATTCTATCGAACATTCCTGAAAAACAGAAGGCTCTGCTATATGCTATTGCCAAAGATGGAGAGGCGACACAAATTACATCAGCCCAATTTATCAAGCGACACGCTCTTTCGTCAGCAAGCTCTGTTCAGGCGGCCATTAAGAAACTTTTGGAACGAGATATTGTTACTGAAATAAACAAGGTCTATTCGGTAACTGACAAGCTGTTCGCAATGTGGATAAATAGAATGCTTAATTAAATGGAGTGATTTTACTAAGAATCGGCAATAATTGGATTTATTGCCGATTCTCTGCAAAAAGTCTCACCTCAAGACACTTTCCGTTATCAAACTATATTACCAATAGTTCTTGGGGAATGATTATGGTCTTTACACTATTTATACAACTCGGGGCGTCTGCATTTGTTTTCGTCTTCAATCATTTGGTTTATCTCTGAATCAGGCGCGACAACCTTGTACTCAAATGCCTTTTCAAACGCAGTTCTTCCGGCATCCGTCATCAAGCCTCGGTCTTCAAGGTCCATACATCTATCCAAATTCAGTTGAGTCCAATGGCTTTTAGGACGACGAGGCGAAAGGCGTTGAACTAATCGACCATCGGGCAGGCGTTTGTTAGTGGAGTCTATCCAGCCGAAGCATAGAGCCTCCTCCACAACTTCGATGTATGGAATGGCCGACCATTCGGGGCATTTACTACGATAGGTTACCACCCAGCAACACCTCTCCTTGCAATGGTTATCAGCAAGCCATTGTCGAAGCTCGGAGCGGTCCTTAAAATGGAGTAGATTGATTATTTCCATAGTGCCATATATATGATACAAAGATAGTAAGAATTTCAATAAAGTGAACGAATAAATACGCTCCGAAGTAATTGTCTGCCTGAAATTATCAACCCATCATAAAATATACACAAACAGCCCATAATCTCTATTATATGATAGTTTGAGCATGGTTTGCGTTTTTTGCAAAATGGCTTCTGATGCGGGGTTGTATTTGTATAAAAGGTTATGATTTTTGAGTCTGAGTTTTTGGGGATTTTATTGTGCGTTTTGTGGGTGAGAAAAACGCAGAAATCTTTGTACAAAACGAGTACACACGATGTTTACTTCTGCACATAGTGAACATTGTAATTATCGCATAATCAATCCAATGCAATGTATTGCGCAAAATAACATTGGATTTCAAATCGCTCACTAAAATCGGAGAGAAACACGGCCGTTCCCAGTGTTCATAATTTCGCCCTCAAAAAGTGGATAGAGAAAAGTTGTCGCAATGAGCCGATTGGCATCAATTAATACATGTTATTATCGCTCTTATGGTCAATATTATATAATTTTGTAGAGTTAATATTTTAATACTCACGCGACTACATAAAAGAGAACAGAGGAAAGATGTCGTCGTTGAAGAGTGATTTTTTTGTGCAGTTTAGAGTCTTTTATAACAAAGAGTTTACAAGACAGAATTTGGTAATATGATGAAAAAATACTAATTTTGCGTAAACTACTAATTTCAAATGATATGATACCTCCATTCGACCAATTTATCCACCCCGTCCTATTAAGTTTAAAAGATGGCAAACCTCGCGACATAGCAGATATTAGGAAATTTGTTGCGACATATTTTAATCTCTCGGAAGAGGATATTCTTGAACGAACATTCCGAGGTACTACGACAAAATTATACGATCGTACTCAGTGGTCAACTACATACCTGGACAAAGCTGGTTATATAACAAAGTCTCAGCGTGGAGTTAGCATTATTACCGCAGAGGGCATCAATGCATTAGATAGCGGAAACATAATATCTATTGACTACTTGAAAGAACATTCCGCTTCATTTGTTGAATTTGCTAGTAAGGTAAACACTCCAAAGGCAGAAAATCGTAAAAAAGAAGATATTTCAAAAGAAGACTCTGAAATAGAGACTCCTGAAGATGCACTCAACCGTAACTTTAGTGTAGTAAATCAAAATCTAGCAGACGATTTGTTGAAAATGGTCAAAGGTATTAATCCAAAACGATTTGAAGAATTGGTTGTTCAATTGCTCGGAAAAATGGGTTACGGAGATCGTATTGAGGAAAGCGGAATAGTTACCCAATATGCCAAAGATGGTGGTATTGATGGTATTATCAAAGAGGATAAGTTGGGTTTAGACACTATTTATGTTCAAGCCAAGAGGTGGGATAATGTGGTTACAGTAAAAGAAGTGCGTGGTTTTGTTGGTGCGTTAGATGAATTTGGAGGAACCAAAGGCGTTTTTATAACTACATCATCATTTACGAAAGATGCGTTATATTATAGTCCTAAAAATAAGAAAGTTATCTTAATCGACGGACTTCAGCTCTGCAATTATATGATAGAATATAATTTAGGTGTCTCGGTAAAACAAACATTTGAGATTAAAAAGATAGATACAGATTTCTTTGAAGAATAAGAAGCTTACCTAATTTGACAAAAGTATTAGTAGAATGGAAAATTTTAATATTTCAGACATAATTACATGTATTGTAGAAGGCGTGGCTGCATTGGGTTCCGTGCTGGTTGCTTTAACTGCTATTTGGGGGCGATCAATTAAAAGAATCTTTTATAAGGCCGAGTTATCTCTTGAAATTAATCAAGACGATAACTGTTGCGTTGATATGATTGAGGTAGAATCGAACGAATCTAACACAGAAAGAGAACTGCAAATTCGAATTAAACTTATAAACAAAGGTAATGAAACAGCTTTAGACACGATATCATTTGTTGATGAGGTGTATAAGCAAGATGGCGATGGTAAATTTTCACAATATCGGAACTATTTGCCATTTCAACTCATGTACTATCAAACAGGAAAAACAAAAGATCATGTTATTCCCCATTTATCTTATTATATAGAGATAGCAAAAGTAATGTGCTTGCAGGTTAATGCGATGTCGGAAGATTCCGCAACAAGTAAACAAAATCATAAATTATATTTGCAAGCATTCGATAAAATACCTTTTTCTCGAAAAGAACTAGGAAAAGGTACATTTATTGTTCCCGTAAAGACATATTTTAAATGTGCTAAAGAACCCGTTGTTACATATATTTGGCTACACTGGGATGGAGACAACCTAACAGGTAATTACAAGTCAAAACTTGTAGCACAAATCAAAACCGCAAAGGAGTTTAAGAATTTGATAAAATAATTTCGTCGATATGTTATACTTGATTACATATGATTTGATTAAGCCTCGGCAAGATTATAATGATCTTTACGACTCAATAAAACAATGTTCATCAAAATGGTGGCATTATTTAGATTCCACATGGTTGATTGTAACTGATAGGCCTATTTCAGAATGTGTTGAAAAGATACACGCTGTGATGGATTGTGATGATAAATTATTAGTTATAAATGTTTCTGGTGCTGAATATAAGGGTTGGCTTCCTAAAAAAGCATGGGAGTGGATTAGAGAGAATCACAACGGATAAGAATCCCCATAACCTACAACGCCTCGACCGTGCGTGTGCGGAACGACTCGCGGGCCTTGCGGATATAGAGTTTTACCACATCAGCAGGCAGATTTGACGAGCGGACAAATGCTCTTGTTTGTTCGGGGAACTTCGCCAGCGCAGTCGCCAGCAGCCACGCAACGCCCATCCGCACATAGTACGGCTCCGCGCCCTGCACAGTGCCCTGTTGTGCCACCTTCGGCTTGCCTTTGACAGTCTTATACTTTGACTTTATGCGCCCGAAATCGAGCCCGTTGATACGCTCAAAAACCTTGTCGAGCCACTCCTCGTTGAGGAAATAGCACATCGCCACGACCACCGCAAAGCGTACCTCAAACTCGTGTTCGGAGTCAAACCAACGCTCCAAAAATGCCCACAGAGTCGCCTTGTCGGCACGAGCCATCCACTTTGCGTGAGCGCAATATGAGTCGCACACCGCCCAATTATCGAGCACAGGCACATAGCGCGTAAGCATTGCCAAACGCTCATCGAGCGAACATCTTTCTAGGTTAATGAGATAGCCCCAAACAACGGTTTCCTCGTAGCAAAGGCTCTCGCTCGACACCGCCTCAAACGCACGAATTACCTCGGCTCCATTGACGCATATTAGGTGCGTTCCATCGGGCATAACAACCTCGCCACCCTCGCGTGAGAGCAGCTTTGCAACGACCTTTATCTCGGGCGAATGAAGTCCCAACACACGCCTTTCAGGTAGCGCATTCACCACTCGCAAATGTCCCTCCCGATACTGCGCATCCGTCAGAAAGCGTTCACAGACCAATGATTGTAGTAGGTGGTCGATCATAAAACTATTGCATTGTTACTCGTTTGAAACAATTCTTTGAGGCAAAGGCTGACAAAATGTCTTATTCACAACTCGATCTCGCATCTTCTGCGCATTGCTGAAATTTCTAGATATATTCTGCACTATCTCGATATAATTATCTTGGCCTTCATCATTCTGGTAATAGAACGGTTTTATCGATACGCAATTTGGGTGCTCAAATAGAGTATTCAGCAATGTTCTATCCGATGTGCCACAAGAGTGTCCCATGATATAAATCTGGTATGGAGCTGATTCTACGAATTCAAGAACATTTCGATAATTCACATCCTCTAAATAGCGAATAGACTTAATATTCTTTAATAGCTCATTGTTGTTGAGGCAGCTAATCTCTGGATATTTATTATCTAGCTCATCGCCATATCCGAAAATAACACTATCCGGATTATCCAAATGACCGTGTATGTGATTGATAGGGAAATGATGTTCATCAGCCGGCATATACATATCGGCTGTTTTGGTATAGTTGAAATTTAAGAGCATGATTCTATCAGGGTAAAGCATAGCTGAAGGTAGCTCATTCCCATTGATAGAGCCAATTCCCATATTGTCTATTTGTTCCCTCTGTGCTTTCTTGAAATCTGATACTTGTTTTATTTTTTCACGGGCTT
>SUZQ01000006.1 GCA_015059875.1 Rikenellaceae bacterium
CTATTCTCCTATTTCCCCTAATACCCCTAACACCCCTAACGCCCCTAACCAAAAAAGGGCAGCACCCAAAAGGTACTACCCTTCTCTGTCATAAAGAAACAATGCTCTATTTCTTTGAACGGCTGCTCTTCTTGGCCGCCAATGCCTTCTCTACCTCAATCTGGAAGTCAGACAATACATTCATATAGTTGATGAATGCCTCATACGACGAGCCGTAAGGGTTGAAGTAAGAGTGAACATCGCCATCCGAAAGCCACTTGGTTGCCATATAGTAGAAGTGATCCGAAGTCTGCATAAAGTTCCATACATACTCGAAATCCTTACTCTTCAACGAGCGAACCTTATCCTTCATTGCATAGAGCTTACCAAATGCCTCATTCTGCAAGTCATTGCCCAACCAAGCAGTGATATCACGCTCCTCGTCTGCCCACGACATAACATGAGGGCAGTGAAGAACTGCAACAGGCTGATGCTCGGCAGCAGTTTCGCTAACTGTTGCAAACTTCAAATCGCCACGCTTCAAGATTGCAGCAGGGAGGTTCTTCACGAAGTCGAAGATGCCTGTCGAAGCCTTCTGATGCTCGCCAAATGTCTCGTAGTCCATAAAGAGGTTGATAACCTCGCCCTCCGACTCCGAAAGCCAAGCGGCATACTTGTCAGCTGTGAGAGGATACTCATCCCATCCCTGATTCGAGAAACGGAATGCGATATCGTCCGAGAGCTTGTAATTGCGGAGCAAAAGACGGAGGCTCTGATCCGCTGCACCAGCGTAGACAAAGTCAGGCGACTTCCATCCAAGAATGTGCTTTGCGCCCTCTGCCAACATGGTCTTAAAGCCAAGCTCGCCAACTGCCTCGCCAATCTCGTCCGAGTAGATAAGCTCGGTGTTGCGGAATGCCTTTGGCTTAACACCAAACTCAGCCTTCAACATTGCTGTGTGCTTCTTAACCTGCTCCTTGAAGTCCTCCTTCGATGAGAGGGCTGCCAACGAGTGCGAGTAGGTCTCTGCCAACAACTCAACACATCCTGTCTCAACAAGTGCGCGGAACGAATCCAACACCTCTGGAGCGTAGGCCTTGAACTGCTCTACAACAGTTCCTGTAAGCGAGAACGAAACGCGAAATGCGCCCTTGTTCTCCTTGATAAGTTTCAAGAGGAGCGCGTTCATTGGCAAGTAGCACTCACGCGCAATCTTCTGCATAATTGCGCGGTTGGTCAAATCGTCAAGGTAGTTGTGATCCTTGCCGATATGGAAAAAGCGGTAAGTCTTGAGTCGCCAAGGCTGATGTACCTGAAAATATAAACAAACTGTCTTCATATTTTTTTGTGTTTTTGTTTTTCTCTTTCGTTATTTCATCGAGGCAATAGCGTCCTCGTAGACCTGCTTTACCTTCTTTGCAGCATCGTTCCACTTGAGGTTGGTAACCTCCTCCAAGCCCTTCTGTGCAAACATCTTCGAGAGAGCCGGATAGGTAATCAGACCGTAGATTGCATCTGCCATCGAATCAACATCCCAATAGTCAACCTTAACAGCGTAGTCCAAAACCTCAGCTACACCCGACTGCTTCGAGATAATCGAAGGAACATTCGCACGCATAGCCTCAAGCGGCGAGATACCGAATGGCTCTGATACAGATGGCATAATGTAGACATCCGAAAGTTGGAACATCTTATGCACATCGTCGCCCTTCAAGAAGCCTGTAAAGTGGAAACGGTCAGCAATGCCCAAACGAGCAACACGACGAATAACATGGTTCATCATATCGCCCGAACCTGCCATCACAAAGCGGACATTCGGAACGCGCTTCAACACCTTTGCAGCAGCCTCCACAAAGTAGTCAGGGCCCTTCTGGAAGGTGATACGACCAAGGAAGGTGACAATCTTATCGGTTACACCGCGCTCTGGCAACTCGATCTCGTTCTCTGCGAAACGCACCGCATTGTGAACTGTTACAACGCGCTCTGCTGGAATGTTGTACTTCTCGATAATGATATTGCGAGTCAAGTTCGACACAGCAATAACTCTATCGGCAGCAGCCATACCGGTGCGCTCAATCTCGTAGACACGAGTGTCGATATTGTCGCTCGACGAACGGTCAAACGAAGTTGCGTGCATATGCACCACCAACGGTTTGCCCGACACGCGCTTTGCTGCAATACCTGCATAGTAGGTGAGCCAGTCGTGAGCGTGAATTACATCAAACTGACCTTCGAGATCCTTTGCAATCTGCGCTGCAACGATGGCATAGCGAGCAACCTCCTCCATGATGTTTGCTCCATACTTGCCCGAAAAAGTGTAACGCTGACTCCAAATATCGCTTGTCTCCCAACGCTTCTCACCCGTCTTTACAAACTCATCGTGATAGGTTTCATAATCCTCTGGCGAGAGGTAAGGAACAAGATTGGAGTCCACATGGATAAACGACATCTTGTCGATAATATCTGCGGCATCGGAACTAACTTTGCCGAAAACAGTCTCGACATCGCTCGCATTCACTACACGGATAAAACGCTCATCCTCATCGCCCGAAGCGCGAGGCATAACGAATGTAACATCGACATCGTTACGAGCCAATCCGCGAGTCATTCCGTAACAGGCTGTACCAAGACCTCCCGCAATGTGCGGAGGAAACTCCCAGCCAAACATTAATACCCTCATCTTATATCTATTTTATTATTTCTTAACACTCTTTTTCGTTGCAGTGCGCTTAGCTGCACGCTTTGCCTTCGCTTTGTACTGCTCGATGAGCTGCTTGATGTAGAGTACACCCGCAACGCTCCATGCCTGCGAAATTGCACCACGCGGAGCAAATGGCGGATTAGCATCGTAGTACTCAGCCACCGAACCGATACAGTAGGTCTGGATATTGTCGTTGAATGCCATCAACATCTCCTCTGCATGAGCCAAGAAACGCTCCGCATCAAGACGCAATGCGCACTCAATGTAGAACATCAATGGCCATACCCACACGGCGCCATTCTTCGATGCAGCCTCCTGCTCGATAGGATTCTCCTTATAGGTCGATTCAAACATCGGATTACGAGGCGACAACGAACGAAGTCCCACAGGTGTAAGCAGATGCTGACGAACTGTTCTCCATACGCTTACAATCTGCACATCGTCGAGCATTGTGTACTTCAATGCGCAAGCGATAATCTGGTTGCAGCGAATAAAGTTATTTCTACCACAGTTATCAACATAGTCAGCCAAATACCCCTCCTCAGCGAGGTAGAACATATCGATAAACGACTTCTGAATCTGTGCAGGAAGTGCCTTCCACTCCTTCTCGAACGCCTTGTCACCCGCCTTCTTTGCGAGAGCCAATGCATAACATACAGCGTTATACCACAAAGCATTTACCTCTACGGCATAGCCTGCACGCGGAGTCTGTGGAACACCATTCATCACGCAATTCATCCAAGTGAGCGCAACGCCCTCGCGAGCCGACCAAATCAGACCGTTGGTATGCATTGCAACGCAACCACCGAAGAAGCCCTTGCGGTATGCCGCCAAGATGCTCTTCATTGCCTTGCCGTAACGCTCCCACACTGCATCGGCTCCGATATGCGACTCCAACTGTTGCAGAGTCCAGAAGAACCACAACGGAGCATCGGCTGCAACCTCCGCCGAGGCTGAGCCAGCAAAGTCGCCATTGCGCATATCGCCAACCATCGTGTCGAGTACATCGAGGCAATCCTCCTTATAGCCCTGCTCCAAAGTCAAACCAGGAAGCGAGATAAAGGTCGAACGACCATCAACTCCATACCAAGGATATCCTGCGACAACCTCTGTACGATTACCCGGACGACGAATAATGAACTGACGAGCCGAGTGGTGTAAGCAGCTCTCGAAATCGATCTTGTGAGTACGACGAGCAACCGAAGTCTCGTAAGCCTCGCAGATCGCCTCACCCGAAGGCATCTCATCTACCGAAGCCGAGAAGATAACGCTCTCGCCCTTCTTGATATTCATCTCGAAGTAACCTGTTGTGAGCAGATCCTCGTAACCCTCGTAGCCGCGCTCAATCTCCTTTTGATACTCAAAGTCGTAGTACCAGTCTGGAGCAGGAACAAACTTTGCATCATCTTTCGACAACTGCATGTGCAACCAAGGGAAGCCATCGTAGAGGCGGTTCTTAACTCCATTAGTAACCGGGTAGGAGCGAACATTTGCATACATGTTGGCCTTCGACAACTCGTGCTTGTTACGGAAAGCGAGGAAAGGTCGCAAACGCAGTGTTGTCTCGGAGTGAGCATCCACGAGCGTATAGCGAATCATCATCTGCGTACGCTTGTGAATCCAAAGAATCTCCTTGCGGAGAATTACTCCACCGACACGGTAAGTGATAGTTGGGCACGGAGTATACTCGAAATCGGTGATATACTTGTGTCCTCGAGGCTCGTACACACCACGAAAGCGGTGAAGAGCCAAATTGAATGACTGATCGTGTTGCACAATAGTCTCGTCAAGCGACGATAGCAACACATAGGCATTGTTGCTCGAATCAATCGGGGCAACAATCAACCCGTGGTACTTGCGAGTGTTGCAACCTACGATAGTTGTACTCATATAACCGCCACGGCGGTCAGTAGCCAACATTTCGCGTTGCAACGAATACTCCAGGTTACCAAGTTCTTGCTTGTCGAATTTTAGTCCCGGCATAGTTTATATAATATGAAATTTAGTTCTGTTCCGTAAAGTTAATAAATTTTTCGTGTAATTGTTCAAGAAAAGTCAAATATTTTCAAAAACAGACCACTCTTTTTACAATTTCCAACGAAATAGAGCATTTTTCAAACTCTTTGCTCTATTTACACACCAAATACTGCTGAGCATTCTCTGCGCCCAACAGTATTGATGTATGTTTTTTTCGCTATTAGCCGTTGGCCATTAGCCATTAGCTAATTAAAAATCAAGAATTAAAAATTCCTAATTTATCATCTATCTAAAATTGTTTTTAGAGGAGCAGTTTCAAGGCTTGCAAAAACTCTATTGCCACTATCCTCTTTAACAATTTTGGATATTGGAGCTATTTTTTTGCGTTGCGCTGTGGCTGAATGCGCAGCATACTAAATCGTATGTGAGCAATTCAGCCGCAAGCAAGGTGAAAAAAGAGCCCAATAGGCAAATTGTTATGCCCATTTAACGAGGGCAAAGTCCATACGATATGGCAACTTCTCGTTCTTTGGATAAACTCGCAATGCAATGTCAAATGCACCAGTGCGGTTTGGAACTACATCCAGCATATAGGTTGCTGTTGTACCCTCTGTCTTAACGAGTTTAAGCTGCTCGATAAGAGTGATATCTGGAGCTTGCTGACCTACCATCTGCTTTGCAATAACCAACTCCACACCAATCTCCTCTGGTGAGAGAGTTGCGACATCGAGCTTAACCTCAAAGTGATACTTCTCGCCGAGCATCATCGACTCCTTATCTACACGAACACGCTGCGAGTCGAGGATTCGTACGCTATCCCAAACTGCCGAAACCTTACGCTTCCAAGCTGCAATCTCGCGAGCGAGGATGTAGTTGTTCGATACAAGCTCCTTCTTGCGAGCTGCGAGCTTGTTGTAGAAACGCTCCTCATAGTCAATGAGCATACGGTTTGTGGTGAAGTTCGATGCAATATCCGAGATACACTTCTTGATCGAAGCAACCCAATCGGTAGGTATACCCTTCTCGTTGCGAGCATAGTACTTAGGTGCAATCTGCTCCTCGATAGTGGTATAGATCATCTCGGCATCAAGCTCATCCTGGAAGCCCTGATCTGCGAAGGTGCGCTCCATAGGGAGAGCCCAACCGCCATTCTCCTTGTAGCCCTCAACCCACCAGCCGTCGAGTACCGAGAACTGCATAACACCATTCATCACACACTTCTCGCCCGAAGTACCCGAAGCCTCCAATGGACGAGTAGGAGTATTCAACCATACATCCACACCCTGAACCATACGACGAGCCAACTCCATATCGTAGTTTTGCAAGAAGATAATCTTACCTACGAACTCAGGCATCAATGACACCTCAACGATACGCTTGATCAGATCCTGACCTGGTTTGTCGGCTGGGTGGGCCTTACCTGCAAAGATAAACTGAACAGGACGCTGCTTGTTATTTACGATAGCCGACAGACGCTCCAAGTTCGAGAAGAGGAGGTATGCACGCTTGTAAGTAGCGAAACGACGCGCGAAACCGATGGTCAAAACCTCTGGCTTTATGCGATCTGCCACCTGTACCATCTGGCTTGGGCGGTCGAAACGCACCTGTGTAGGATCGGTGTAACGACGCTTGATAGTCTTGATAAGTCGCTGCTTGAGGAACATACGCTCGTTCCACAACTCCTCATCAGGAATATTGTAAACCTTCTGCCACTCAGGGATATTGTAGGTGTGTCCCTCGAATCCCTCAGGGAAGTAACGCGAGTAAAGACGACGCATATTTGACGCTGTCCAAGTTGGGAAGTGAACACCGTTTGTTACATAACCGATGTGCAGCTCCTTCTTGAAGTATCCTGGCCACATATTTCCGAGGATATCCTTCGATACCTCTCCGTGCAACCACGATACACCATTAACCTCCTGCGAAAGGTTGCAAGCGAGTACCGACATCGAGAAACGCTCGTTCGGATCGTTTGGATTAACCTTTCCGAGGTTGATATACTGATCCCAAGTGATGCCGAGTGCATCTGGGTAGTGCGACATATACTGACGAATCATCGACTCAGGGAATGCGTCGTGACCTGCAGGTACAGGGGTGTGAGTCGTAAAGAGCGACGACGAGCGCACAACCTCCAACGCCTCCGAGAACGAGAGCTTCTTACGCGACATCAAGTTGCGCACGCGCTCTACACCGATAAATGCAGCGTGTCCCTCGTTGCAGTGGTAAACCTCCTGCTTGATACCCATCTTGTTGAGGGCGCGGATACCACCGATACCGAGCAAAATCTCCTGCTTCAAACGATTCTCCCAATCGCCACCGTAGAGGTAGTGTGTTACCTGACGATCCTCCTCAAGGTTAGCCTCGTAGTCTGCATCGAGCAAGTACAAAGGAGTACGACCAACCTGACAACGCCATACACGCGCGCTCAAAGTACGACCTGGGAGAGCAACCTGTGTAGTTACCCACGAGCCATCCTCCTCACGAACAGGCAAGATTGGCAACTTAAAGAAGTTCTGTGCCTCGTAGGTAGCCTCCTGCGCACCCTGTGCCGAAAGACGCTGTGTGAAGTATCCATAGCGATACAAAAGACCTACCGCCACCATTGGGGTGTTTCTATCCGATGCCTCCTTCAAGTAGTCTCCTGCCAAGATTCCAAGACCTCCCGAATAGATCTTCAACGAGTGGTGCAAACCATACTCCATCGAGAAGTAGGCAATCTTCGGAGCCTTTGGATTTGGCTTCTCGTTCATATAATCCTGGAACTGTGCATATACTGCATCCATACGAGCGAGGAATGCCTCATCCTTCTCAATCTCCGAAAGACGCTCCATAGACAACTTATCGAGCAATGCGATAGGGTTGCGATCAACCTCTACCCACAACTCCTTGTCAATAGCCTCGAACAAATCACGAGCGCCAAGAGTCCAACTCCACCATAAGTTGCGCGACAACTCCTCAAGTGGACGCAAGCGTGCAGGCAACGACTTCTCAACCATTACGCGCTGCCAATTAGGACGCTCAACGAACAACTGCTGACGCACAAAGTTAATCTGCTCGTGCGAAGCACCTCCGTCACCCATTACAGCACGATTTGTACGAGCGATGCAGCTCTCAATTGCGCAGTGATATACCTTCTGATAGTATGAGAAGAGGTTATCCCAAAGGGCCTTCTTCGACATCTCGAATGCAGCCTTGCGAACAGCCGTAACCTCCTTATCCGAGAGAGCGAGGAAGCGAAGCACCGCATCTGCAACCGAAGCAACAGCCTCGGCAGTATTATTATCGTTGCGCTCAACAACCACTACACCATTGTTCTTCTCCTGCTCTGCAGCCCAAACGCCGAAACCCGCCAAAGTGGTTGTCACGGTAGGAATCGAGAATGCGATAGACTCAAGCGGAGTGTATCCCCAAGGCTCGTAATACGATGGATAGATTGTAACATCCATACCCACGAGCAACTCGTAGTAGCTCTTATTGAAAATTCCGTCGTTCTGATTGAGATATGTAGGAACGAAGATAACCTTAACCTTCGACTCGGCACGATCGAGAACACTACCATTGATAGCGTTTGCAACCTGATCCCAAGCGGTATTCTCAAGAACATGTGTCGAGTAACGATACTGCGAAACATCGATTGGCTGCGACTTATCCTGCAAGTGAGCCTGCAAGTCGTGGCGTGCGCCGAGATTTGCAGCAGGAACTGTTACATAAGCCAACACCTCACGCTCAAGTTTACCCGAATTTTCAAGAGCCTTCAACGCATCGAAGAAGATATCCAATCCCTTATTGTGGAACTCATAGCGACCACTTGTGCCAACGATAAGCGGCTCCTTCTCGAACTTGTGCGAAAGACAAGCCTCGGCAACCTCAATCATCGCTTTGCGAGCCTCCTTGCGCTTTGCGGTATACTCCTTGCCACTCCATACAAAGTCATTCTCGAATCCATTTGGAGTTACAACATCAACCTCCTTGCCGAGCAGATGCGTACACTCGCGAGCTGTAATATCGCTTACAGAGAGGAATGCGTCGTGATTCTTTGCACCCATCTTCTCGATAGAGTGCTTTGCCACAACATTGAACTGACGAGCCAAATCGTCTGCATTGAACTGCTCCAAGTTGCCATAGAGTGGAAGGTTGTTTCCAGCGATGCAACGGCCCATTACGGTTGCGTGGGTACTCATCACAGTTGCGATATATGGAGAGTGCTTGCGGAGGTAAAGACCACCTGAGCAGGTCATCCACTCGTGGAAGTGAGCTACAGCCTTCTCGGTAGTAGCGCAGAAGTTATCTACATACGACTCGATAACCTTACCTGCCAAGTAACCAAACAATACAGGCTCAACATAGTCCCACTGTCCCGAAATAGAGTCTACGCTATAAGTCTCCCACAACTCCTTCAACACCTCGTCCTTGTTAGCAAAGAGGGTTGTGAAGTCGATAAGTATTGCGATAGGATTGCCACATACATTCCAACGACCAATGCGAGCGCGAATACCATCGTTGTAGAGAGTCTGTCGCCAAGTCTTCAAAAGCATCGGGTCCTCGATAAACTCCGACACCTCGCTGTCCTGCGAAAAATCTGGACCGATAGTGATATATCTGTCGCCCATCTGCTTCGTTACGGTCAATGCCTTTGTCGCCAACACAGTGTGGATTCCACCCACCTTGTTGCACACCTCCCAGCTGACCTCGAAGAGTACATCCGGATTAAATTTAATTTCACTCATAATTATCTGATAATTTGTTGTTTTATTTCCCAAATTTTGCCGCAAAGATACGACTATTAAATTACAAAACCAAGTATTTATTAAAATTTTTTAATAATTTATACCAATATATATAATAGGGCTCTCTACAACTCAATTAGAGCCTCTATTACCAAATCTGACAGGAGCATTTTCTCAGGTGCGATGCGTAGATTTCCGTTATCGTTTATCAACAACTCGGCAATGCTGCTTTTAGCCGACTCTCGCTCCAATCTCTCTCGTTCAAACGCCCCAAAATCGCCCTCAACTTTCTCAAGTGACAAACCCTCTGCGCAGCGCAACGATGTCATCACATACTCGTTCAATTTATCTCGCTTGGAGAGTGTTTCCGAGCCATACTCCACCCCACCGATATACTCCTCAATGCTCTGCTCGCACCAACGGCGCATTTCGCCATTATAGGAGTGAGCCCCCGCGCCAATGCCGAGATACTCCACACCACGCCAATACGAAGAGTTATGTCGTGAGCGATAGCCCTTCATCGCATAGTTCGACACCTCATAATGTTCGAAGCCCGCGCAGGTCAATCTGTTATGTACCTGCAAAAACTCCGCCTCGCTGCGCTCCTCCTCGGTTTCGTGCAACTCTCCGCGCGCCAACAAGCGACCAAAACGGGTATTCTCCTCTATCGTCAGGTGGTATGCCGATATATGTTGCACACCCATCGCCAACACTCCTTGCAGTGTACCCTCTAACGACTCTGCCCCAAAGCCTTCAACGCCAAAGATTACATCTACCGAGATATTGTTGTAGCCCGCCGCCTGCAACAGCCTCACAGCCTCACAAGCCTGCTCTGCCGAGTGTCGTCGCCCCATAAATTGCAGACAACCATCATCAAGCGACTGCACCCCCATCGACACGCGATTGACCGAGGTTTTACGCAGTTCAGAGATATATTCGGGCGTTATATCATCGGGATTTACCTCAATCGTCACCTCCTCCAACTGCGAACAATCAAACTGCTCACGAACTTGCGCGACGAACTTCTCTATCTCGCTTGGCGCAAGCAACGATGGCGTTCCACCTCCGAAATAGATTGTACGAATGGTTTTATCTCGCAAGAACGACTGCTGTGCCGCCAATTCGCGGTGCATTGCCTCGACCACCTCTGGTATATACTTCAACTTGACACTGCGATAGAAATCGCAATATCCGCACAACCGCTTGCAGAACGGAATATGAAAGTATATCGAGGCCACCTTGACTCTACTGATTAATCTTAACAAAGATAATAAAATAAATCGAAAAACAAAAAGTTAAAAGGTTAAACTTGCAAAAAAACGATAATTCAAAGTTGCAAATAGCAAAATTTTACTTACCTTTGCAGTCGCAATGCCCAGATGGCGAAATGGTAGACGCGCTCGTTTCAGGTGCGAGTGCTGAGAGGCGTGTAGGTTCGAGTCCTATTCTGGGCACAAGGCAAGCGATCTGTTCAGGTCGCTTGTTTTCGTTTATGTAGGCTCGTCGAAACCCCTTTTATCTATTGTAATAAAGTTTTTCCGCCTTCCGCTTTTCGTTTTTCGTTTTATTTTGTATCTTTGAGGGATTGAAAAACCTATAAACACTATAAAACATCAAAAAACTATGGACATTAATTTGGTAAAAAAGGCATTTGCCGACCATTTCGAGGGCAATTGCGCAGTTTATGCTTCGCCAGGTCGTATCAACCTTATCGGTGAACACACAGACTACAATGGCGGTTTTGTATTTCCAGGTGCAGTAGATTGCGGTATCGTAGCTGCAATTCTCCCTAACGGACTTGACAAGGTTCGCGCATACTCGATTGATATGAACGAATTGGCAGAGTTCGGTCTCAACGAGGAGGATGCTCCACAGCAGGGCTGGGCAAAGTATATCTTCGGCGTATGTCGCGAGATGGCAAAGTTGGGCGTAGAGGTTAAGGGCTTTGACTGCGCATTCGCAGGCGATGTACCTCTCGGAGCTGGTATGTCGTCGTCGGCTGCTTTGGAGAGCACCTTCGCTTACGCTATCAACGATATGTTTGCAGACAACAAGATTGACAAGTTCGCCTTGGCTAAGGTTGGTCAGATGACCGAGCATCACTATGTGGGCGTAAACTGCGGTATCATGGATCAGTTCGCATCGGTATTTGGCAAGAAGGGTAACCTTATGCGCCTTGACTGCCGTTCAATGGAGTTCGAGTACTTCCCATTCGATCCTCAGGGATACAAGCTCTTGCTTGTAAACTCAGTTGTGAAGCACGAATTGGTGGATTCGCCATACAACAAGCGTCGCGAGTCGTGCGAGCGTGTAGCAAAGCATCTCGGAGTTGAGACTTTGCGCGACGCAGAGTTCGAGGATTTGGAGCGCGTAAAGGGCGAAATCTCGGAGGAGGACTACAAGCGTGCAAAGTATGTTATCGGCGAGAAGCAGCGCGTACTCGATGTTTGCGATGCGCTTATTAAGGGCGACTACGAAACCGTTGGTCAGCGTATGTACCAGACTCACTGGGGAATGTCGAAAGATTATGAGGTGTCGTGCGAGGAGCTCGACTTCTTGGCAGAATTGGCTGAGAAGTGCGGCGTAACCGGCTCGCGTATTATGGGTGGTGGCTTCGGAGGTTGCACCATCAACCTCGTGAAGGACGAGTTGTACGACAACTTCGTGGAGACTGCAAAGCGCGAGTTCGCAGCAAAGTATGGTCACGAGCCAAAGATTTACGATGTTGTAATCTCGGATGGTGCTCGTCGCTTGGAGTAGTACAAATAGAGATTAAAAGACATAGGAGGCAATTGATTTGCCTCCTATGTCTTTATAGTATACTGCCATTGTGCAATCTATCTGCTGAACACGCCCTTATGTATCCCCTTGCGCATGCGCACCAACCAAATAGCCTTGCGAGGTTGAAAGGCAATGAAATAGAGAACGGCAAGCACTGCAGTATAGAAGCACTTTTTGCGCTCATCGCTATATAGCTCCTGAACTCTATTCTCCTTCTCGGCACGAAGCAACTTGCTTACACCTACCCCATAGCTCAATTTATCGAAGTACTCAGCTGTAAGTTTACGATCTGCAATGTGGTGATAGGCAACTGCATGCGGTGTATAGAAGATTCTCTCGCCAAGGTCACGAATGCGGTCAAACAACTCGTTCTCCTCGCCACCAAACAACTCACTGCCTCTACGACCGAGATCGGTATCGAAATTTCCGTAGATGTTAAACACCTCTCGATTGAACGCCATATTTCCGCCAGTAGGAAGAATGTCTCTTGTAATAGTGATGATTTCGTCGCCCAAGTCAAGCGGATTGGCAATCATCTTTTCGGTATAGTGCGACATCCACTTCGGGCGGGCTGTATCATATTTAACCTTCAATGCGCCTGAACCTACAAAAGCTCCGTGGTTATCGAATAGATCAATATATGCCGAAACAAAGCCCTCATTTATAGTCTCATCATCATCGATAAATACAAGAATCTGACCTTTGGATGCAGAGATTCCTCTGTTACGTGCATACGAGAGACCCTGCTGTGGTTCATCCACCATGCGGAGGTTTACATCACTATGTTTTTCGGCAAATTCAGCAAATCGTTCAGCAGTATCATCCGTCGAGGCGTTATTCACCACAACACACTCCCATATCGCTTTATCAGCCTCCTGCGCCACTACCGATTTGAGAGTTCTAACGAGCGAAACAGCATTATTATATGTAGATATTATAATTGACAATTTCATAGCGCAAAGGTAATATTTTTTGCTTAAAATATTGTATTCTATGGTTAGAATTACTAATTTTGATGAAAATTTACATAAAAACTATGAAAAAACTAATTTTTACCCTAATTCTATCGCTATGTGCTATTGCAGTATCAGCACAGCCTCAGATCTCTTACATTAAGGTCGAAGTAACTCCCGATCATGCTGATTGGCTCTACAAGTGCGGCGAGAAGCCTCAATTTGCAGTCTCAGTGCGCACTTGCAGCAATGTTCCTGTAAAAAATGCCGAGATCTACTACGAGGTATCCGAGGATATGCTACCTCCTATTGCCAAAGGAAACCTTACTCTCAAAGATGGTACAACCACCATCAAGGGCTACACAATGAAGAAGCCCGGATTTCTCCGTTGCCGTGTATGGGCTACGGTAGACGGTGAGAAGTACAACGAGTGCGCTACTGCGGGTTTCGACATCGACAAGATTGTTCCAACAACCAAGATGCCAGCCGACTTCAAAGAGTTCTGGGAGCAGTCTCTCAGAATAAACGACAAGATTGAGATGCTGCCACAAATCACTCTCGTACCTGAGAGATGCACCTCCAAAGTTGATGTCTATCTTGCTAAGTTTCAAAACTATCGCATTGGCTCGTACATATACGGAACGCTCTGCGTACCAAAGAAGCATAACGGCAAATGCCCTGCCATTCTTATCGTTCCTGGGGCTGGATGTCGTTACCGCGAGGGCTATATGGAGGAGGCCGAGAAGGGCGTTGTGACACTCGAAATAGGCATTCACGGCATACCTACAACACTTTATGACCAGCCATCGCTCTACAAAGAGTTGCGATACGGAGGGTTGCTGAACTATTGGATGCTGGGTATTGACGACAAGAACAACTATTACTATCGCCGAGCATTTATAGGCTGCGCTCGCGCTGTGGACTTCCTTGCACAACTCGACTTTGTTGATGAAGAGAAGATTGCCGTTACGGGATGGAGTCAAGGTGGCGCACTCACTATCGTAACCTCCTATCTTAACCCGAAGGTGAAGTATGCCGCAGCGGTATATCCAGCAATGTGTGACCTCACAGGTCGCATCTACGATCAGGGCGACGCATGGCCACGAATGTTCCGCGACAAGACCAATATCACACCTGCACGAATCGAGACTGCATCGTACTACGATGTTGTAAACTTCGTGAAGGGTTTGAAGATTCCGATCTTCTTCACTTACGGCTACAACGATTTGACCGTCTGCCCTACCTCGATGCAAGCGGCTTACAATGTTACTACCGCACCGAAGGAGTTGCTTGTAGTGCCACAATCGCGACACTACACCTATCCAGAGCAACGCAAGGCGCGTAGTCAATGGCTACTTGATAAGTTGTTGAAATAGAATAGAAGAGAGGTGCTCGCAAGCACCTCTCTTTAATTATGCCAATCATTCCCCCACTGCCACTCTCGGCCTACTATCTTTCAACACCGAGTTATGACGACGAAACGAAGCGGGTGTCTCGCCGAATCTCTGCTTGAAGAGCTTTATAAAGTGGGAGATATTGGAGAATGCACACTCTACACCAATCTCCGACACGGTGCGATTCGTTGATGAGAGCAGAATCTTTGCGCGGTCGAGTCGTTGATCTATAATCCATCTGTGAGGTGGCTCATTAAATAGTCGCTTAAACTCCTTCTTAAACGAGGTGAGCGAACGATTTGTCAGTTCAGCAAGCATCTCGATGGAGATATCGTTAAATATATTCTCATAGATTGTATTTACAAATTGACCGCTTTCGGTATCTGCGGCGCGCAACACCTTACGACGCACACACCCCTCATCGCCCGAGAGCAGCAGATACACCAACTCGTTGAGTTTGATGCGTTGTCCGACATCGTTGTGCTGTAACCCCGAAGTGCGTAAAGACATGTCAATCCCCTGAAAAAAGTTACGCAGCAATGTATCAGCCTCGGCAATGACGAAGTTGCGAGAGATACATTTAGAGCAGGAATGGTGCGAAACAAAGGATAGACCGTAGTTAATATTCAACCCAAAGATAACTTGTTGCAATATGGCTGGCGAGATAAAGAGTGTTATCTGTTCAAATTTGCCATTCGAGCCTACAATATTCTCCTCGTAGTGAAAACCTGCATCAAGAAGAAAGAGACACCCCTCCGCAATAGGATAGGAGTAGTCGTTAAAATGGATGTACTTTGTTCCCGATAGAATATAGCCGACGGCTATGCGCGTAATGGAACTGGAATGAACGCCTGAATTTTCGCGTTCTGTGATTCGCACGATATCAAACGATGTCGCAGCAGTCTGGTTGGTAAGAGCGTAATTCATAAAAAAAGTTAAATGTTTATACTTATATTATATAACGATATGGTGTTCTCAATATCTATTATGTATTTTGGTAAATCGTTACGACACAAATATACGAGAAAAGAGTATCGCTACTACATTTTTAGCCTTAACTCCCGAAAAAAGTGCCTAAATAGGCAAAAAAGTGTTAAACAGCCTCGATTTTAGGTCAAAAATAGGGGTGTTGTAAAATTCTTTTATTATCTTTGTGTTGTGAAGGAGGCTTTTTTATGAAGGAGATAAATATAGATTCACTTGATGGTCTGACGGAGGTTGCAGAGGCTATTATCGAGTCGCTGGATGGTCGCAATGTCGTTGCATTTTGCGGCACTATGGGAGCAGGCAAGACGACGCTTATCAGTGCCATTATGGAGTATCTCGGCTCATCCGACAATGTAACAAGTCCGACATTCGCACTCGTTAACCAATACAGCACAGCCAATGGCGACACGGTCTACCATTTTGATTTCTATCGTATAAATCGTATTGAGGAGGTGTTTGATATGGGCTACGAGGAGTATTTCTATTCGGGCGATTTGTGCCTAATCGAGTGGCCCGAACTAATCGAAGATCTCTTACCAGAAGAGGCAATGGTGGTAAAGATAGATGTTCTCTCACCCACCGAACGAAGATTTACGATTGCTTAGAATAGTAAAGGTCGCCGTGATGGGCGACCTCTCTTGTTGAGAGCGCATTTTTGAAAGTGGGCGCAAAATTCACCACCCCGAATTTCTCGTCAGAAGTCGTGAGATGCGGTGCATCGCAAAAGAAAGACCTTCGGGATAGTACATATAGTACAGCCCGAAGCTATTTTGCTTTTAGCCATTAGCCCTTAGCTATTGGCTTTTTATTATTCATATTGACAATAATCAAGAGAAACGCAAGGCAGAAGAACGCCATTATGATTGAGGGAATTTTGTAACAAATAAGAAAATCGCCCCGCAGCATACTAATCGTATGTGAGGAGCGATTTTTGAAAGTTGGTGCAAAATTCACCAACCAGAATGGTCGTTATTCTGCCTTGCCGTCCGAACCAAGCACCTCCTTAATCTTGTGGATGTACTGCTTCTTCATATTCTCACGAGCTGGGCCGAGATACTTACGAGGATCAAACTCTGCTGGATTAACAGCAAATACCTCACGGATAGCTGCGGTCATTGCAAGACGCGAGTCAGAGTCGATGTTGATCTTGCAAACTGCAGACTTAGCTGCCTGACGGAGTTGCTCCTCAGGGATACCTACAGCAGCCTTCAAAGCACCACCATACTTGTTGATAGTCTCAACCTCCTCCTGTGGAACAGACGACGAGCCGTGGAGTACGATAGGGAAACCAGGAAGCTCCTTCTCGATAGCTGCGAGAACATCGAATGCCAATGGTGGTGGAACAAGACGACCAGTCTGTGGATCGATAGTACACTGCTCTGGAGTGAACTTATAAGCTCCGTGCGAAGTACCAATCGAGATAGCCAACGAGTCGCAACCAGTCTTAGTTACGAAATCAACAACCTCCTCAGGCTTTGTGTAGTGGCTCTCCTCAGCGCATACCTCATCCTCAACGCCTGCCAACACACCAAGCTCACCCTCAACGGTTACGCCATACTGGTGTGCATACTCTACAACCTTCTTTGTAAGAGCAACATTCTCCTCATAAGGGAGGTGCGAGCCGTCGATCATAACCGACGAGAAGCCCATATCTACGCAAGACTTGCAAGTCTCGAACGAATCACCATGGTCGAGGTGAAGAACAATCTGTGGCTTCTCCCAACCAAGCTCCTTAGCGTACTCTACAGCACCCTCAGCCATATAGCGGAGGAGAGTCTGGTTAGCATAGTTACGAGCACCCTTCGATACCTGAAGGATAACAGGCGACTTAGTCTCAGCCGAAGCCATAATGATTGCCTGCAACTGCTCCATGTTGTTGAAGTTGAACGCAGGGATAGCGTAGCCACCCTTAATTGCCTTTGCGAACATCTCGGTGGTGTTCACAAGTCCCAATTCCTTGTACGAAATCATAGTTTTTTCTGTTTTATATTTGTGAAATAAAATGACTTAATCTAAATCGCGTCAAAGGTACTAATTTTTTTTGAATTTGTGACCTAAAATGCCAAATTATATATAAAGGTTGTACCGATAAGCATCGGAGCTACCCATTTGAGCAGGAATACCAACACTCCAAAAAGGGGCGCACGAAGAGTGCCATCGTTGGAAATCTCCTTGCGGAAAATCTTTTTATCGAGATACCATCCCGCAAACAGACAGGTAAGCAGACCTCCGAGAGGCATAAGCACATCGGCTGTAATCATATCGAAGAGATCAAAAATTTTGCCCGACCACAAGCAAAAGATTGAAGCTACTACTGCAATTGCTGTGGAGATTAGGGTTCCAACCTGACGAGATAGTTTATGATGCTCCTGAAGATACTCGGTTATAACCTCGTGGAATGTGATTGTAGAGGTCAATGCCGCAAGAGCGATCAGCAAGAAAAACATTGCAGACCACAACTGAGGCATTGTCATACTTTGAAAGACGAAAGGTAGCGTTTCGAATATCAGAGTTGGGCCTTGTGTTGGTTCCAACCCCTCAACGCTAAATACAGCAGGGAATATCACCATACCCGACAGTACAGCCACAAGGAAGGTCATCATCGATGCCGACCACGCCGTAGTTGAGAGGTTTGTACCCTTCTTGAAGTAAGATGAGAAGGTAATCAAGCAACCCAAACCTATCGAGAGCGAGAAGAATGCTTGACCTATGGCACTTACTATAGTCTGCACAGAGAAAGCCTTTTTGAAATCGGGCTTAAAGAAGAATTCATAGCCCTCACGCGCTCCTGGCATCATTGCGGCACGCAGAGCGATGGCGAGGAGCATAACGAATAGTATCGGCATAACCCACTCGGCTGTACGCTCCAAACCGTTACGAACACCGCGAGCAACAACAATATGCGTAGTAAGAATAAAGAGCATTGTGTAGAAAGGCTCCCACCACGAATCGGTAAATTGTGTAAATATGGTGTGGAACTCCTCGCCCGAATATAGCGTACCATTGACAGATGCCACAAAGTAGTACAACGACCATCCTGCTACAATGTAGTAGAAGCCTGAGATTAGCGTCGATACAATAATGCTATTGTAGCCAAGTGGTTTCCACCACTTCGAGAACTGCGCATACGCCTTGACTGGCCCTTTGCGTGTATAGGTTCCGATTGCAAACTCCGACAACATTACAGGGATACCAAGTAGCAATACGCAAATAAGATAGAGCAGCACAAACGCGCCTCCACCATTCTCGCCTGCGATATATGGGAAACGCCAAATGCTACCCAAACCTATCGCACTACCTGCAGCAACCAATACCGCACCTATTTTACTACCAAATGAACCGTTTTTTCCTTCTCTCATTATAAACCCAAATAACCTAATCCCCTATTAACCTCGCAGTATTACGCTTACTCGCTCCACCTTTCCTCCCAGCGGTGGGGCGATTTTCGTCACTCGGCACTCCGTTTCACAAATCTGCGGAAAACGCTCGTGCAGAGCATCTATGATATTTTGTGCCACGCGCTCGATGGTGTGTTGGGTACGCTGCATCTCTTCGCGTACCACCTCGTACACCGTCAGATAGTTCACCGCTTCGGTAACATCGTCGTGCTCTGCAACCGTTCCCAGTTCGGTTGTTAGGCGCAACGACACCTCGAAGTGGCTACCCGTCTGCTGCTCCAACTCATAGCAACCGTGGAAGGCACGGAAATCCATGCCTTCCAACTCGATTGTATACAACTTTGCGCTCACTACTCTACAATTACAAGATAGTAGTTCTTCTTACCACGCTGCACCAAGATATACTTCTCGGCAATCAAATCGTCAGCGGTAACCACGCGCTGAATATCTGTTACCTTCTCCTTATTGAGCGATACTCCACCGCCCTGAATCATCTTGCGGCACTCACCCTTTGAAGGAAAGATATTGCACTTCTCGGCACAGAGGTCGATAAACGAGCAACCCAACTCCTCCTTCGCCACCTTGAATTGCGGAACTCCATCGAACACCTGCAACAAGGTCTGCTCGTCGAGGCGGTGCAACGCCTCCGAAGTAGACTGTCCAAAGAGAATCTGCGAAGCCTCAACTGCCTTTTCATACTCCTCGCGCGAGTGAATCATTGTGGTGATCTCCTCTGCCAAACGCTTCTGCAAGAGTCGCAAATGTGGTGCCTCATCGTGCGCAACTATCAAGCTCTCGATAGTTTCGCGGTCGAGCAGAGTGAATATCTTGATATAACGCTTTGCATCATCATCGCTAACATTGAGCCAGAACTGATAGAACTTGTAAGGCGAAGTGTAGCGGGCATCGAGCCAAACATTACCACTCTCCGTCTTTCCGAACTTTGTTCCATCTGCCTTTGTGATAAGTGGGCAAGTGATAGCAAATGCTTCCGCCTCCGAGCCGAGTTTGCGACGGATCAACTCCGTACCCGTAGTGATATTTCCCCATTGATCTGCTCCGCCAAGCTGCAACTTGCAGTTCATAGTCTGGTAGAGGTGCAAGAAGTCGTAACCCTGCAAGAGCTGATAGGTAAACTCCGTAAACGACATACCATCACCCTCGCCATTAAAACGCTTTTTCACCGAATCTTTCGCCATCATATAGTTTACGGTGATGCATTTACCGATATCACGAGCGAAATCGAGGAACGAAAACTCCTTCATCCAATCGTAGTTATTTACCATCACTGCTGCATTCTCTGCATCCGAATCGAAGTCGATAAGGCGAGCCAACTGTGCCTTGATAGCCTCTTGATTGTGACGCAAAGCCTCCTCGTTCAAGAGGTTACGCTCCTGCGACTTGCCCGAAGGATCGCCAATCATACCCGTAGCACCACCAACCAGTGCGATTGGGCGGTGTCCGCACATCTGCAAGTGCTTCAATATCATAACGCCCACCAAGTGACCAATGTGCAACGAGTCTGCAGTTGGGTCAATACCGAGGTATGCTGTTGTCATCTCCTTTGCGAGTTGCTCCTCTGCGCCTGGCATAATCGTATGAATCATACCGCGCCACTGCAACTCCTCAACAAAATTTTTTCTCTCCATTGTCAATTATATTTTATCTCATTAACTTATTCTACATCAATATCAAACGCCTTCTGCATATAGTCAAAATCGGGCGTAACTTTGCGGATATGCTTCACTCTATCTTCGAGCTTTATCGGTTTTAGTTTGAAGTCCATCTCCTTGACCTCAATCTTCATATCCAACGAACCTTTTACCCCAGCTATTACAGCTATAGAGGTCAAAATCTCATATCGCATTCCGATAAGTTCATCGCGCAGCGCCTCGGATGGTACTGCCAACTTTACGACATTGTCCTCGAACTCAATACACTCGAATGCCGAGACAAAGCGCGGTCTTTCCGAACACATCTGCGCAACAATTTGCCCCTTTGCCTGCATCATCTTACCCTCACTCGCAGGGTCTATCGAGATTCTTGCACTCTTGCCATCAACCTCCGCCTCATTTGAGACTTTTTTGAGCAGCGATGCTATCGAGCCACCAAGTATTACCGAAGATTTAGGCTTAACCTCAGCAGCTGGCGTTGGTACAATCTCAACCTTCTGGGGCTCTACATTTTGAGTTTCAATATTTTGAGGCTCTACATTTTCAACGGTAGGCACCTGCTCCGTTATTGGTTGAGGAGTTGGCGCAGGTGCAACCGTATTTTGTACGCTATTTGGCTGTGCTACGGGTGTAACTTGCGGCTGCGCTGCCGCTACTTGTTGTTTTGGCGCATCCAAATCGGGCAATTGATACTTTGCCTCAATGGGAGCGATCAGTTCATTGTTTTTTTTTTCGCCGAGTGTCGAAATCTTCATCAGTGTAAGTTCGACAAGCAGACGCTGCGAGGATGTTGTGCGGAGTTTCGAGTCCGCCTCCGTAAGCAACGATATCGCCCCGAAGAGGAATGCTGGCTCACAAATTGCCGCCTGCTGGCGATACTTCTCAAGCAACGAGCCTGTATATTCAATCAGCGACACCGCAGGCCCTTTCGCTACAAGCAGGTCGCGGAAGTGCTGATTCAGACCACTCATAAATATCTGCCCCGAAAAGCCCTTCGACAACACTGCGTCATACTCCAACAATGCATTTACATAATCGCCACGCAGTAGCAACTCCGTAAAGCGGAAGTATGTTTCGTAGTCGAGAACATTCAAGGTTGCTGCCACAGCGCGATACTCCAACTTTGTGCCGCAGAACGACACTGCCTTATCGAACATTGACAGCGCATCACGCATACCGCCATCGGCTTTCTGCGCGATAAGGTTCAGCGACTCATCGTCAGCCTCTACGCCCTCACTCTGGGCGATATAGCGCAGATAACCTACCGCATCCTCAACGCGAATGCGATTGAAATCGTAGATCTGGCAACGCGACAAGATTGTCGGAATAATCTTATGCTTCTCGGTTGTGGCGAGGATAAAAATCGCATGCTTCGGTGGCTCCTCCAATGTCTTTAAGAAGGCATTGAACGCAGCCGACGAGAGCATATGAACCTCGTCTATAATAAAGACCGAATATTGTCCGATTTGAGGGAGAACACGCACCTGTTCGATAAGGTTTCGAATATCCTCAACAGAGTTGTTCGACGCAGCATCCAGCTCGTGAATGTTGAGCGAACGATTCTCGTTGAACGAGAGGCACGAATCGCACTGATCACACGCCTCCGCACCTACGGGATGCTGACAGTTGATCGCCTTTGCGAAGATTCTCGCACAAGTTGTTTTTCCCACTCCACGAGGTCCGCAGAAGAGGTAGGCGTGTGCCAACTGACCACGCTCGATAGCATTTTTCAATGTCGAGGTGATATGATTCTGTCCAACCACACTTGCAAAGGTGGCAGGGCGATACTTTCGAGCCGATACGATAAACTTCTCCATAATCGGCACAAAGTTAATAAACTTTGTAGAACATTTGCCATTTTTCCGACAAAATGTCGCCCTTATGTCACAATTTTTGCCATATATGTCACTAAAAACCGCCAAAACGGCACTCAAAATCCGTTGGCAGAAGATTTGTGAGAAACGGAAAGCAGAAAGCGAAAAACAAAAATACTAAACAAGCTAATGGCTAATGGCCACCGCCGCGATTAAGTGGAGAGCAGAGGTTGCTTGCAAACTATGCCGAAACGCAGCGGTGAAGACCAAAGGTCAATGGCTAAAAGCTAATAAATTATGAACAATCAAAAATACGAGGCTCTATCGCGATATGCCATAGACCTCAACGAGATGGCCCGACAAGGCAAATTAGACCCCGTAATTGGTCGTGATGAGGAGATTCGTCGAGTATTGCAAATTCTCTCGCGACGCACCAAAAACAACCCTGTTCTTGTGGGCGAGGCTGGTGTTGGAAAGACCGCCATCGCCGAGGGAATAGCTCACCGAATTATCGACGGAGATGTACCTGAAAACCTCCGTTCAAAGCGTATATTTTCGCTCGATATGGGCGCACTGATTGCGGGTGCAAAGTATCAAGGAGAGTTCGAGGAGCGACTCAAAGCGGTAATCAACGAAGTAATTGAGAGTGAGGGAGAAGTATTACTCTTCATAGATGAGATTCACACCCTTGTAGGTGCAGGAAAGTCGAGTGGCGCGATGGATGCCGCAAACATCCTCAAGCCTGCACTTGCGCGTGGCGAACTCCGCACAATTGGAGCTACTACACTCGATGAATTTCAGAAGTATTTTGAGCAGGATAAGGCTCTCGAACGCCGTTTCCAGAAGGTGATGGTTGATGAGCCTTCTCCCGAGGATGCAGTATCGATTTTGCGAGGATTGAAGGAGCGTTACGAGAACCACCACAAGGTGCGCATCAAGGATGAAGCAATCGTTTCGGCAGTGGAGCTTTCGCACCGCTATATCACCACCCGATTCCTACCCGACAAGGCGATAGATTTGGTGGATGAAGCAGCATCGCGTTTGCGACTTGAGATGAACTCCGTACCGGAGGAGTTGGACTCGCTTGACCGTCGTATTCGTCAGCTCGAAATTGAGCGCGAGGCGATTCGCCGCGAGGGGGATAAGGAGCGTATTGCAGCCCTCGACAGCGAGATCAAAGAGATGAAATCGAACTCCTCAGCTATGCGTGCTAAATGGGAGAACGAGCGCGACCTTATTCGTAAAATTCAGCAGGAGAAGGAGCGTATCGAGAAGTTGAAAATTGAGGCACAACAAGCCGAGCGCACAGGCGATTACGGCAAAGTTGCCGAGATTCGCTACGGCTCTATTGTAGAGGCGGAGAAACGAATCGCACAGCTCAACGAGGAGCTTAAAGAGAAGACCGCTTCAGGCTCGATGATTAAGGAGGAGGTCGATGCCGAGGATATTGCCGAGGTGGTATCGCGCTGGACTGGAATACCCGTTTCGAGAATGCTCGCTTCCGAGCGCGAAAAGTTGCTCAATATGGAGGCTGCACTCCACTCACGCGTGGTTGGTCAAGAGCAGGCAATAAGCGTTGTTTCGGATGCGGTACGCCGGGCAAGAGCAGGCCTTTCCGACGCTCGCAAACCGATCGGTTCGTTTATCTTCCTCGGCTCTACGGGAGTTGGAAAGACCGAGTTGGCGCGCGCATTGGCGGAGTTCTTATTCAACGACGAGAATATGATGACGCGAATCGATATGAGCGAGTATCAGGAGCGACACGCCGTTTCGCGTCTGGTCGGTGCGCCTCCGGGATATGTTGGTTACGATGAGGGTGGACAACTCACCGAGGCGGTGCGCCGTAAGCCATATTCGGTAGTATTGCTCGACGAGATTGAGAAGGCTCATCCCGATGTCTTTAATATTCTGTTGCAGGTACTCGACGATGGTCGTTTGACCGACAACAAAGGTCGTACAGTCGATTTTCGCAATACGATAATTATTATGACCTCGAATATGGGCGCATACACCATTCAAGAGCAATTTTCGCGTGCATTGAGCGAAAAAGGCGAGGTATCGGCAGAGGTTGTTGAAGCAACACGCAACGAAGTTGTTGAGCAACTGAAGCTCGCGCTAAAGCCCGAATTTTTGAATCGTATTGACGAGATTGTGATGTTCGAGCCGTTGTCGGAGAAGGATATCTTGAAGATTGTTGATATTCAACTCGCCATTGTCCATAAGATGCTCAAGCAGAGTAACATTGAGTTGCGAGTAACCGAAAAAGCTCGTGAATGGATCGCCCATATTGGCTACGACGCAGCGTATGGCGCACGCCCCGTAAAGCGAGTTATTCAGCGCGAGGTTATTAACGAGTTGTCGAAGCGCATCCTGGCGGGCAAAATCGACAAATCAAAGCCAATTATCATAGACTGCACAGGCGAGGAGCTATCGTTCAAAAACTAATTTTGCATTCTCCATTTTGCATTTTGAATTTCTTACGCTATCTTTACCGAAAATATTTCGAGTATGGATAGCGTAAAATTTTGTGCTGAGGAGCGCGCTTTGCGTGCAAAGCAATACTTCCAAGAGGGGTACAACTGCGCACAAGCGGTTGCTCTCGCCTATGCCGATATAACCTCTCTCGACAAGCAGACCGTAGCAACTATAACAGCCTCATTCGGAGGGGGTATGGGACGACTGCGAGAGGTGTGTGGTGCAGTGAGTGGAATGTCTTTTTTGGCAAGTTTCATATCCCCCTGCCCTACCGCTGACAACGCCGCTGCTAAAAAGGCAAACTACGCTTTAGTTCAAGAGTTTGCAGAGGCATTTCGCAAGCAGAATGGAGCGATTGTTTGTCGCACACTGCTTGGACTTGATCGTCCAAAGGATGAGCCGACACCTTCGGAGCGTACTGCCGAATATTACAAGAAACGCCCTTGCGCCGACTTGGTTTACGACGCAGCTTTGATTATTGGCGAATACCTCGCCAATAATCAAAATTGACAATTGATAATTGACAATTGATAATTAAATGTATTTGAGATTATGACAAAGATTCTTACTATTGCGGCGCAGAATGCGCCAAAGGCTGTAGGCCCCTATTCGCAAGCTCGTAAGGCTGTAGAGGCAGAGGCAACTCTCTATGTTTCGGGACAACTCCCAATCAACCCTGCAACAGGCACTATGCCTGAGAGCATCGAGGAGCAGACTCGTCAGTCGCTCAACAATCTCGGAGCGATCTTGCACGAGGCGGGAATGGAGTACTCAGACATTGTTAAGACCACCGTTTTACTCGATGATATCAAAGATTTCGCAGCGATGAATGCGGTATACGCAGAGTATTTCGAAGGCGAGAAGCCAGCTCGTATGTGCTATGAGGTAGCCGCTTTGCCAATGGGGGCAAAGGTTGAGATTGATGCCGTAGCAGTGAAATAATAGAAAAGGCAGTCCAAACTGCCTTTTCTATTGCTTTTAGCCATTGACCATTAGCCATTGGCTTTTTCTTTTTCGAGGTGTGCTTTAACCTTTTGGGCTCTTGCTTTGCCAACAATCTCGGCAATCTCCTCCACCGAAGCCACACGAAGTTTCGATAGTGTACGGAAGTGGCGCAAAAGTGCCGTAATACTCTTTTCGCCAACACCTTCAATCCCCTCAAGTCCCGTCTTAATAAAGTTTTTACTACGACGATTGCGATGGTGTGTAATTCCGAATCGGTGCGCCTCATCACGAATATGGCAAATCACCTTCAACGGCTCGCCCGTACGGCTCAAATAGTACGGCATAGGATCGTTCGGATAGAAGACCTCCTCCAACCGTTTTGCAAGGCCCACAATCGGCACTCTCTCGGCGATGCCCAACTCCTGCAAAATTGCATAGGCACTCGACAGCTGACCTTTACCGCCATCCACAACTATCAAATCGGGCAACTCCGCCCCCTCCTCCAAGAGGCGAGTATAACGGCGAGTGAGAATCTCTCGCATCGAAGCGAAGTCATCTGCTCCGACTACGGTTTTAATATTGAAGTGGCGATACTCTTTGCGCGAAGGTTTGCCATCGCGAAATACCACACACGACGCTACAGGGTTAGTTCCCTGCAGGTTAGAGTTATCGAAACACTCTATATGACGAGGCTCTTTCTCGAGTCGCAACTCCCGACGCATTGCCTCCATAAGTCGGTCTGTGTGGCGTGCAGGGTTGTGAATTTCGAGGTTTTTCAATCGCTCTGCACGAGTGGTCTTTGCCGAGCGCAACGAGAACGCCAACAAATCGTGTTTCTCACCTCGCTTTGGCACTGTAAACTTCACCCCCTCAAACAGCTCTTCGTGAGGCATCACCGACACCAACACATCGCGTGCCAGTTCGCCAGCAATATTCTCCTTAATATGCTGAATACCAAGCGTCATAATATCTTGCTCGGTACTCTCCACTCCTACTGCTATAGTAGCGGTATGTACCGCTGTAATTGAGCCGTTACGCACTCGCAAAAAGTTGCAATACGCCTCGTCGTCATCCACAAGCAACGAAAAGATATCCATATCACCCATCTTCGCGCTAACGATAACAGAACGCGAAGCGTAACGCTCCAACGCATCAAGGCGAGCCTTATAACGCGCAGCAACCTCAAATCGCAACTCCTCTGCAGCCTGCATCATCTCCCCTTCGAGGTAGTTTCGTACAGGTCGCAAATCGCCCTTCAAGACCGCTGTGGCAATATCAATGTAACCCCTGTACTCCTCTCGGCTACACTTTCCGATACAGGGAGCTTTGCAGTTTCCGAGGTGGAATTGCAGACAGGCAGTATGTTTTGATGCCGCGATACTCGCTTCAGTCATCTTTTGACGACAGCTCCTCAACGGCAACGCCTCGCGCAGAAAGTCGAGAACTGCCCTCTGGGCTGATATCGAGCCGTAAGGCCCATAATATTGAGAGCCGTCACGCACAACTTGACGAGTGGAGAGGATGCGTGGAAATGTCTCTGCCGTAACAGCAATCCACGGATAGCTCTTGTCATCCTTGAGCAAGATATTATAGCGTGGTTGGAGAGTCTTGATAAGAGAGTTTTCGAGCAACAACGCATCTGTTTCGCTATCGACCACAATATGCCGCATTGCGGCTATTTGTCGCACCATCACTCGCACCTTCGCTGAATGATCTCTGTTTTCGACAAAATAGGAGCGTACTCGATTGCGTAAATATTTCGCTTTTCCCACATATATAACATCCCCCTTGCTATTCTCAAAAAGATAGCATCCGGGCGACATCGGCAGCATCGCAACCTGCTCTTTTATTGATTTTTTATCGTTTTTCAACATAACATCACCACAAAGGTATAAAATTTTATCATAATCGCATTAATATTAATTAAAATAATATTAACTTTGCAGCGAAGCCTTTACTTGGAAATATCAATTTTTACAAACAACTATATGAAGAAACTTTTTACCACATTGTGCTTATGTGCTGCGTTGTCGTTTGTTGGTTGCGTAGACCACAGTTTCGATATTGCAGATGTATCCGGAGAGGTTACCATTGGTGGAGAGGAGTTGGTGCTCCCTTTGGCCGATGTCGATAACATCTATCTCGGAGATCTTTTGAAAGAGGAGGATGTCATCAAGAGTGATGAGAATGGCGTCTATCAGATCTACTTCTCTTCGTTTGGCGAGGATCCTACGAAGTACGAATCCCTCAAAATCGATGGCATGTCAATACCAGCAATTACAGGGTTGTCGCCTCAAATCGATCCATTCAAATTCAGTTTCGACCAGATGCCTACACAGTTGCAACTGGATGGTTTCAGCCAAACTTTCAATGTAGACTTCCCAAGCGTAAACGACCTCGTTCGCGTTGCACCAATTACTGTTGAGTTGCCTTTGGATATCAAACTTCCTACTATTTTGGAGGGACAAGCACAAGGCTCTATTCCTGCAGCCCTTGTGCCATATCTTCCACAACTTACCTCTAAGTATTCAAATGAGACGGTATTCAATGCAAGCATCACCATCTTGAAGGAGTTGAAGAAGATTGACTTCGTAGAGTTCGGTAGTAAAGAACATCCGTATGGAGCACCATTCTACATCAATATCGACCTTAACGGCTTGCAGAATGTGAATGGCGGAGGAACCATCAAGTTGAATGTCGATTTCCCACACGGATACTACCTCCGTGACAGCAATGGTAAAGACTTCCCTGCTGCAACACACAACATTTTGAACGAGGAGATTACCATCGAAAAGGGACAAAGAAACATTAGTTTGTTGGTATACCTTAACAAGATTGATTACAGCGACCACGAATTTAACGAGGGCTTGTTGGTAATTGACGACCATATTAAATATGGTTATGATGTTAGCCTCAATGTATGTGCAGGAGATTACAACCTCAAGAATGCTCCAACATTTACCCTTATGGCACAGCCGCAATATAAGGATGTAGAGATTGTTATCAACCACTTCGAATTGCCTGAGTTGAAGCACGACATCTCCTATACATTCGAGGGGCTGCCAAGCGCAATTTCTGTTGAGAAGATTGCATTTACCAAGAATACCAACCTTTCGGTGTCATTGACTGGCTTGAGCTGGTGTATTGTAAAAGACAACTTGACAGACGAGCTTGTTTCTCCATTTATTGAGATTGCTCTTCCTAAGTGTATGCGTTTCCGTCCAAATGCGCTGCTCAATGCAGAGACCAACCATCTGCTCGCTTCAATAGCTGATTTGGAACAAGGTATTACACTCTCGCTCGACCACATTGATTGTACAACAGAAGGCATACAGTTCAAGGATGGCACTCTGTCAATAAATGAGACTATTGCAGCAGCGGTACATTTGGAGAGCCTTGATAACCACACTATTCTCGCCTCTTCAATCAATCCTCCAAAGGATTTGGCTATAGCCCTCAATATATCGGACACCGTGCTTGAGGTAGATTTGGCAGAGACCAAGATTTCGTGGAGCGAGGATCAGGTATACAACTTTGACCTCAAGGATCAAGTCCCTTCATTGTCGCAGGTTATCGAAATCCCTGAAATGATCTCATCTATTGAGTGCATCGAGATTGGCAAGCATAACAGCAAGGAGCCTGTTTCAATGTCGTTCGATTTGAGCGTCTTAAATAGCAAGGCATTCCCTGTAAACGAGGTCGAGGTCAAATTGTCGGTTAATATCGGCAAGATGCTACGCCCTACTCAGGAGTGTCTCAACAGCGGCATCATAAAGAAGAACGCCGATGGAGATTACATCCTCGACATCAACGAAATTTGGTCTCCTAATAAATCGAGCCTATCAAAGAGAATCAGTTTTGAGGCTTTAGAGAACATCCCTGCTATCGTTGATGGCAAGATTAAACTTGAGCAGACCTTCCCAGTTGAGGGTAGCGTAAGAATCAGAGGTGGTGAGAGCATTGATCTCTCTGGGCTTGACAATACTGAAATTAACATAAACATTCACATTGACGACATCGAGGTTCGCACTTTCACGGGCGGTTTGAATATCTCGGTTGCACCAGAAGAGATGGTTGTTGAGTTAGGAGAGCTCGGCAATCTCGGAGTTAATATCGCGGCTTTGAGTCTTAACCCTATCCTCCGCGTCAAGTTGAAGGATAACCCTACGGGTATTCCATTCGCTGCAAATATCGCAGTAAAGACCTTCGCTAAAGATAGCAACACGCCAATGCAGACCATAACTGTTCCTACAATAAATATCGCAGGAAATGGTGCATCGGAGATTGTACTTTCAACACCAAGGAATGCAGGCAAGTACGAGGGTACGGGCGTTACATTTATCGCTATCGAGGGCTTGTCGGAACTCCTGAAGGGAGAACTTCCATCGAAGATTGCCGTAAATATGTCGGTAGCATCGGATAATAGCAAGAACTACACTATCGACCTGCTTCGCGCTGCTGAGGGTTATCTGCTCGAATACCAGTACGAGGCTATCGTGCCTATGGAGTTTGATGGCGAGGTAGATATGTCGTACGCTACTACTATCTCGGATTTGAACGAAACTTTCTCAGCCCTTGCTGAGGATATCCCAGGACTGAAGGTTGGCGACATTGGTTTAGTTGCCGAGTTCGGCTCGACCATTCCTTTCGACCTCCAATTGTCAGCTCAATTGGTAAATAAGGATGGTACAACCGATGGCATAGATGCAGCTCTCAATATCTCGAACAATGGCTTTATCCGAGGTTGGACTAAGGCTGATGGCGAGAATCCTCGCATCTCCGACTTGGAGATTAAGTTCGATTTGGGCGAGAGTCAGTCGCTCACTGCATTGAAGAATGTAGATGGAATACGACTCAAATTTGTCATCATGGACAATGGTATTGACGACATCGCTTCACTTGCGAAGAATCAGTACCTGAACGGAAATATCAAGTTGCGTATTCGCGACGGCTTGACAATAGATATTATGGATCTCTTAAAGAACAGTAAGGAGGAGTAAGCTATGCGTTTTTCTAATAGATTATTTATCACAATATTTGCCATCTTTGCCACAGTGTCAGTATCGGCACAGATGCGTACCGCCTACTTTATGGAGGGCTCGTACTTCCGTACCGATATGAATGCTGCACTCGCACCTACACGCGGTTACATAAAGATACCTGCAATCGGAGGTTTGGGCGTAGATTTTGGCAACAACTACTTTTCGGTAAACAACCTCTTTTTCCAGAAGGATGGCGGTATCTATACATTTATGCACAGCGATGTATCGGCTGACGAGTTCCTTGGAAATCTCGCCGATAAGGGTAAGTTGAGCGTAAATCTCAACACCTCACTCATCGGTTTCGGAGCGCATACAAAGAAGCTCTTTTGGAGCTTTGGATTAAACCTTCGCTCCAACACCGAGATTACACTCTCGAAGGATATGTTCTCCGCGCTGAAGAATCTCTCGAATGGATATTACAACTTGGGCGACACCCACATCTCCAACCGCGAGTATATTGAGGCGGCTATCGGTATTGCTATTCCGATTAAGGAGTTTATGACCTTCGGATTCCGTGTTAAGGGATTAGTTGGTATTGCAGACCTCTCGATGAAGATGGACAAGATGTATCTTGATATAAACGAGAATGCAGTCCGAGGAGAGCTTATAGGTGGTATTCGCGGAAACTGCCCTCTATTCACCCCTAACTATGTTGTTGGCTCGGAGTTCTCGACTGATGGCATTATCGAGCAGGATATATCGAAGGTGTTGAAGAATATCAAGAGTTGGGGTTTGGGAGCAGATTTCGGATTCGAGTTCCGATTCTTGGATGACCACCTCAAGGTTTCGGTTGGTGTAAACGACCTCGGCTTTATCAAGTGGAATGGCAACAACACCATTAATGCCAACGGAAATGCCAACTTCTCCTATACAGGATTCGACCTCACAACACAGGAGGCGCAGGTAGATGGAGGATTCAATGCTTTAATGGCAAAATCAGAAGGCTCATACACAACTCGCCTCTCTTGCTCGCTCAACGGAGGTGTCGAGTATAACATCTTGAACAACTGGATTGCATTTGGTCTGCTTTCGCACACCGAGTTCTGCCAAAACTTCACTCGAACTGAACTTACCGCATCGGTGAACTTCCGTATTATGCGTTGGCTCTCAACATCGTTCAGCCACACATTCCTCAATGGAAATCGACCAGGAGTATTAGGATGGGCGTTGAATCTTCACCCTCCTGGATTCCATCTCTTCCTCGGTGCAGACTTTATTGATACCCGTTTTGCAGTATACAACAAGACTTTGCCTATTCCAAAGATGATGACCTCGGCGAATGTCTATGTAGGCGTAGGTTTCAACCTCGGCAAAGCAAAGTATATGAAGTCGATGCAGAAGAGGTCCAAGAAGAGCGACAAAAAAGCGTAGTTTTATTTATCCGCAAGGTTAGCACAATCTTGCGGATAAATAGTAATAGTAGTAGCACAAACTTTCAGAGATGGATCAACCGAAGATTGAGCGCGTACTGCGATTGATGAAGATGATGACAAGTGGCAACCGCTATACCATTGATGAGTTGGCGGAGCGTCTTGACACCTCCTATCGTTCAGTGTACCGCTATATCGAGACCTTCAAGGATGTAGGATTCGTTGTGCACAAGGAGGCTTCAGGTGTCTACTATCTTGGTAAGGAGAGCCCCTATTTTAAGGATATCTCGCAACTCATTCACTTCACAGACGAGGAGGCTCACATCGTAAACCAACTTATTGGCGCGTTGGATGACACCAATATGCTGAAGCAGAACTTGCGTCGCAAACTCTCCTCAATCTACAACTGCACATCGCTTGCCAATAGCATCGTAAAGGGCAAAAATGCCGAGAATGTAAATCGCATAATCTCGGCTATTGAGGAGCATCGCCAAGTTGTTCTTCACGACTATTCGTCGTCGCACACGGGAACAAAACGCGACAGATTAGTAGAGCCAATATCCTTCACTACGAACTATGTGCAGATTTGGTGCTTCGACATATCCGATAGCAAAACAAAGCTATTCAACACAGCTCGTATTGGCGAAGTCGAACTGCTTGACTCCGAATGGCAACACGAAGCGGAGCATAATTGCGGATATATAGATATATTTCGTAATATGGGTTTCGTGCAGCAACGCGTTGTGTTGAAGCTCGGAGTTATGTCGCACAATCTTCTAATTGAGGAGTATCCGCTTGCCGAGCGCGACCTGAAGCAGATTGACGACACTCATTGGCAGCTTGACACTATGGTGTGCAACTACGCAGGTGTGGCTCGTTTCGTAATCGGACTCGCTGAAGATATTGAGATTATTGACTCTCCAGATTTCATCGATTATATGCGTAAACGACACTCACTTATTGCCGAGAAGTTTGCTTTTTAACCGTGAGGGGGGAGTGTGGAGAAACAGTAACGGGCGAGATGTTTTTCTCGCCCGTTACTGTGTTATAGGGTGTACCTATCCTATTTCTCGATAAAAGCAGCATAGTCGTCAGCCGAAAGGAGCGAATCAACCTCCTCTGGAGCAGACATCTTAATCTTAACCATCCAGCCCTCGCCGTATGGATCTTTATTTACGAGCGATGGATCGGCGTCGATTGCAGGGTTTACCTCTACAACCTCGCCCGAAACAGGGGTAAATGCATCGCTAACGGTCTTTACCGCCTCGATAGTTCCGAAAATATCGCCAGCCGCAAGAGTCTCGCCCTCGCTCTGGATATCAACAAATACGATATCGCCCAACTCGCTCTGTGCAAAATCGGTAATACCAACATAGGCGAACTCGCCCTCTACTCGACACCACTCGTGGTCGTTCGAATACTTCAATTCAGCAGGAATGTTTGACATAGTTATAATGGTTTTTAGTTGTTATGTTTTCTTCGTACTCCGTAGCTAATCGCTACTTGCTTTCTCTTTTTGGGGCTTTTAGCCATTGGCCTTTAGCCATTAGCTTTTTCCTTTCTATTGCTTTTAGCCGTTAGACATCTGAGTTTTGTTTCCCCTTATCGTTGTTCATCGGCTACTTACGAATAACCGATATTAAGTGATTGACACCCTTTTGTATTGCGTGTAACCTCTCCAATAATTGAGCGTTATCCGACTCCGAAATATAGCCAACCCTATTTGCAATTATCAGCTGTGTTTCCAACTCAAATGCCGAGCCTAATGCCATCTCCAGAAAATGGATAAACTCTATCTCCGATTTTCGAGAAGCTCCCTCGGCTATATTGGACGATATCGAAACTGATGCACGCTGTATCTGCCCTACCAGACCATACTTTTCCTCTTTCGGAAAATTCGCGGTATAGCCGTATATGTCAGTGGTAAGTTCCATCGCCATATTCCAAACCGCATATTTTCGGAAATCTCTCATAAAAAGCTAATAGCCATTTATTTTACAAAGGTAGTCAAAAAAACATAAAAAGCAAATTGTTACAGCATATAACGCTTGGGAACGATTGCTCTGTTCTACTCTGCAATAAAAAGCCAATGGCTAATGGCTAACAGCTAATGGCTATATTACAAATTCGACCTCTTTGAAGAGATATTCTTTCGTAATGCCCAATTTATTCTCCAACTGCAACGCTCCCGAAGAGGCTGTGCCGAGAATTTTTGCTTCAAACATCTCGCCACTCGGCAATGCGTATGTGTGATACTCGTTCAGACGATACAACAACGAATTATATCGCTTATGTAAAAAATTCTGCATTTTGCATTTTGCATTTTGCATTTCACGCAGTGCCTCGTAATTGCGTTGCAGATGCGTCAGAAAGTTCCGCAAAATCTCCTCTGCATCGAGTTGCTTTCCAAGCAGTTGCGCCATCGAAACGGGATTTGGAATTGAACTATCAAACTCCGTTTGATTGACATTTATACCTACGCCCACAATCGTGCGACGCAGTGTAGTCGAGGAGAGCGAATGTTCAATAAGTATGCCTACCAGCTTTCTATCGCCAACATAGATATCGTTTGTCCACTTTATGCGCGCCTCGACACCATAGTCGGCAAGCATATCAACCAACGACAACGCCACGACCTCCGACACCAAGAACTGCTCGGCTATAGGGAGGAAGTTAGGCTCAAGCACCACCGAGAAGGTTAAGTTCTCCCCCCTGCGGCTATGCCACTCGTGACCGCGCTGACCGCGCCCTGCGGTCTGAAAATCTGCCCACACAACATCCCCCTCGCGATACTTCTCATCGCGAGCATCATCGTTTGTCGAGGTGGTTATGTCGAGGTGATATATCATATTAGCCCAAGAATACTCCGTTTTCGAGCAATACCTTACGAAGATGTATCGGATCGATATTACGAGGTGTTGTTCCGCCCTTTACCGCAATAGCTGCCGCTACTCCTGCCGCTTGTCCCATAGCCATACAAGGAGGCATAACTCGCACTGCACCCGCAGCATCCGATGTTGCCGAGAGTGGGCGACCTGCTACAAGCAGATTATCCACACCCTGTGGCACGAGCGAGCGATACGGAACTCCATACCAACGACCACTCTTCACGGTGATATACTCGGTTGAGTTGTCGGACAATCGTCCATGAACATCAACGGAATTGGATGCCACCAAAATCGCATCGTCCGAAACCACGCCATTTAGGAGGTCATCCACTTGGAGTATATACTCGCCCAAGATGTGTCGCGACTCGCGTATGCCAAGAGTTGAACCGGTACACTTCAGCGTTGCATTCTTGCAACCTGGAACATACTTATGGAAGAAGTCCATCACCATCTTAACCTGACGGCGTCCCTCAATCTCGCCACGCGTAAGATCCTCCGAGTTTGTCGCATCTACACGCGCAATACGGGTGGTATTCACAGCCCATTCATCATCGCGAACACCCTTATATATATTAACCGAGCGACGCGAAATATCCCAATCGCCATTCTCTACCGCCTTCAACACATGCCAATGGAGTGCGCGATGACTTACGCCATTAATCTTACGGAAGGTGTGGAGTTTAGACTCTACATCCTTTTCGAGTAGGCGCGAATCGACATTGTTGATATGGAAGAAGAGTGTCGAAGGTTGAACGCGTCCCGTTCTTGGATTTCCGAACTCCATCGGTGCGCCCGCCCTTGCAGCGTAGTCGCCATCGCCCGTACAATCAATCACAACATCTGCCTTGACGGCTTCCAATCCGCCCTTTGTCAGAATCACCGCACCGACAGCCTTGCTGCCCGAAAGCACTGGATTCACAAAATTGGCGTGAAAAAGCACCTTAACTCCCGCCTCGGCACACATACAATCGAGAACATATTTCAGAGTCTCTGCGTCGAAGGGAGTCAGATGGTCGTGACCATCGGTAATCCATGCAGAGTAGCAAGTGGTCTTGCGAATGCCACTTGGATGCAACGCACCGCCGAGAGCGACCATTCTATCTACAATCTCCTCGAAGATTCCCTTTATAATCATCTGCTCGCCCGTAGTGTCGTAGCAGGTCATAAATGGGGCAACCACACCAAGTGTCGCCATTCCACCCAAAGCTCCTCCCTGCTCAACTATCATAACTTTCACACCTTGACGAGCCGCAGCAATAGCTGCACAAACTCCCGCAGGGCCACCTCCGAGTACCAACACTTGCGTCTGGTAGGACTCTTTGATATTACCAGCCTTGAGTGAAGAGGGGGTAAACGGCTCGGTACATCCGCCCAAAAGGTTCATTGCAAGACCTCCAACAACTAAACCTCCTGCGGTTGATAAAAAGTCTCTTCTATCCATTATTCGTCAGTTTTAAGGTTATAAGGTATAATTGCGACTCCTCGCCTCGCTACGCCTGCACGCCAAAGTCGCGCAAAGCATCATTTAAAGTGGTCTTTTTGTCAGTGGACTCCTTGCGCTTGCCGATAATCAAGGCGCAAGCAACATTAAATTCGCCCGCAGGGAATCTCTTTGGATATGTTCCCGGAATTACCACCGAGCGAGCCGGTACATAGCCCTTATATGTAATAGGCTCCTCGCCCGTGACATCAATAATATGGGTTGAGCCGGTAATAACGGTATTCGAGCCGATAACAGCCTCGCGGCAGATATGCGCACCCTCAACAATAATAGCACGCGAGCCGATAAAGCAGTTATCCTCAACAATTACGGGAGCAGCCTGCACTGGCTCCAGTACGCCACCGATGCCTACGCCACCCGAAAGGTGAACATTCTTGCCAATCTGTGCGCACGAGCCTACAGTTGCCCAAGTATCGACCATAGTTCCCGTATCAACATAAGCTCCGATATTCACATACGACGGCATAAGCACTGCACCCGCAGCGATATATGCACCGTATCGCGCCATTGCATGAGGTACTACGCGCACTCCGAGCTTCTCGTAGTCGTGCTTCAAATCGATTTTATCGTACCACTCCAACTCGCCTGCACGCATCGTATGCATAGTCTGAATTGGGAAGTACATTATAATCGCCTTCTTAACCCACTCGTTTACCTGCCACTCACTATTTTCGAGATTGATTGGCTCAGCACAACGCAACTCGCCCTTATCAACCGCCTCGACAACGGCGCGAATCACTGCACGAACCTCCTCGTTGTTGAGCATCTCGCGATTCTCCCACGCCTGCTCAACGACAGCTTTAAGTTCTACAAAATTATTCATATATCTATTGTTATAATTTTTCCCTCTGCAAAGATAGTGAAAAAGTTGAAAAAACACTTTCAATTCACAATTTCCTCCTCTGTTAGTGTAATTTAAGCCGTAATTTCACCGCCTTGTTTGGTCGATTCACCACCAACTTGCACCATTGCGCCACAAATAAAATCGCGCTCACAGACCACTCTCGGCACTATTTTTGCACACTATTCGTAAATATTCTCAATTAGAGGGTAGTAGTTAAGATTTGGCAATTTACAAAAAACGATGTACCTTGCACTCAGGAAATTATACTTAAAGAGGGTAATGTTCCTTAAAATTAACGCGAAGTTTAACTAAAAATTATTGCCTATCGAAAAAAAATCTACTCTTTGAACCATTTTTATAAAGGATAAGAGTATGAAGAGTACAATGTTAAGCGACCAGACTTTGTTGGAGATGTACCAGCAGGGTAACCGCGAAGCCGTTTCTCAACTTTTAGAGCGTCACACACGCCGCGTACGCGACTATGTTCGTATGATGGTAAAGGACAATGATGTGGCAGACGATTTGACACAAGAGGTATTGATTAAGGTTGTAAAGGTATTGGATGAAGGTCGCTACACCGACAAAGGTCGTTTCTTGCCGTGGGTGTTGCGTATAGCACACAACAGAGTGCTGGACTATTTCCGAGCGCAAAAGCAGGTCAAGACCGTGAATGAGTCGAGTGCTGGATTCGATATTTTGGGCAGTAAGAACTTTGCAGAGCCTTCGATAGAGGAGAGCATAATCTTGGATCAGCGCGCCGAGGAGGTGCGGGCATTGGTGGAGGAGCTTCCTGACGAGCAACGCGAGGTTGTTAAGATGCGCTACTACGAGGGGCTTAGTTTCAAGGAGATAGCAGAGCAAACTGGTGTTAGCATAAACACTGCGCTCGGACGAATGCGATACGCCTTGATTAATATGCGTCAGATGATTAAGAAGCGAAATTTGGTGCTGTGCTAAAAAATGCATAAAAATCAGATTTCATAGACAATAAAATACTTGCGGTCTGCGTTTTGTAGATGAAACAGACTAAAAAACATCGCCTATGGAGCAGATCGACAATCAAGTATTACACAATGTCTGCGATGAAGAACTATTTCTCTCGCATGTAATTTGCGGAGATGCAGAACTTCTCTTTTTGGATTCGTTCTTACAGACGGTTCTTCGTTCGGAGGCATAAGAGGGTTAATTTGTGGGAGGGTTGCCAGTTGGCAACCCTTTTTTTGTCGCCGTTCCGAACTCTGAGAGTGGTCAAGGCGCAGGGATTTTAGGGGTACTAAGGGTACTAGGGGTACTAGGGAGCGCGGACAGTAGATTAATTGAGAATTGAGAATTAAGAATTATTTTAACTACTCTCTACTCACTGCTCACTACTCTCTAATCAAAGGTTTTCCGTTATAGCTCTCTAAAAATTCAACATACCCCCCCCAAAAAAAAATCCACAACAACGAAAAAGCCTGCCTAACGGAAAGCGTTAGACAGGCTTTTTCGTTAAACCTCAAACAAATATTTATTGAAGAGGAGCATATTTACACTCGAAGAAATCGAACTTATATGCATTGTTTGAAGAGTGCGCATCCTTAGAGAATACATTTGTAGCGTCTGCATCCACCGCCAAAATCAAGTTCTTGCCTGCCTCAGGAAGATCGTCGATTGTTGCAGCAGCAGTTGGAGCGTAAGTAACATCGTCCCAACACTTAAAACCAACACGATTGTTATCGTATGCACCAATTTTAGTTAAAGTGTTGCCTGTGAACGAAGAGATAGTACTATACGCGTTATACGAAGCGTATTCTTTGAATGTAGAGGTCAAACCATTGATACCAATTGCGTGGCTCAAAGTATTAGTTACACTATTGCGCTCTATTGACAAATCATAGTTAATCAATGCAATATAAATACCGTAGTTATGCAAATTGCCATCGATTCGCTCATGCTTTACACCCTTGCCATCAATTGTATTATCTGTGATTGCAACAGCTGCATTACCACCCCAGAAATCGAGGTATTCGAGAGTACACTCTGTTACAGCTACTGTTGTGCCTGTTACACCAACAGAAAGCACCTCGGTGTTAAACTTACGCAAGGTGTAGTTTCCTTTGCGACCATTTGCACGCTTTACATCATTGTTGTTATCAGCATACTTGTTAAGTTTTACCACAAAATGTTTTGGTAGAGTTGCTCCCTCTGCATCGATAACCACATTAGCTCCTTCAGCAGTAGTGATAGTCACCTCTTTCTTCTCCGTATCTGAGAAGTCACCTATCAATTTATACGAGCCACTCTTAGTAAAAGTTATTGAATTGATGTTGGCTGGAGTAACTGTAATCTTTCCATCTACGATAATTGTAGCTGTTGCGCCCTTTGTTCCATCCCAAGGAGAGATATATACCATCTCGCCATAAGCAGGAGCAGTGCAATTATCCAAAGCGACTGTAACACCAGCGGTAAATGGTGAACTATTAATCTCAACTGCACCCTCTGAACCTGTGTTCTCAGTGTTGAACTTACAATTTGTAAATGCAACATCAGAAGTGATGCCTGGAGCATTGCCACCATTATCAACATAGACATTTACGCAACGGTCTGAATAGTTAAACACACAGTTGTTGAATACTACCTTCGCTGCGCCATAAGTCCATACGCAATGCTCGTTCTTAAATGAGCCAGTAAGGGTTGGAGCATTGAATGTACAGTTGTCGAACACATGCTCGCCATAGCAAGTGAAGTAGTTGTTTACAATAGTACAGTTCTTGTAAGTACCATTCATACGAGCAAAACCCTTATAGTTACCGCCAAGAGTCTCTATTGTAAGGTTCTCGAAAGTAACAGTACACTGATCGAGAGATGTGCAAGCAACATCGTTGTTCTGACTAATGTAAATCTTCACACCATCCTCAACACCCTTCAAGCAGAGGGTTTTGTTTATCGCTTGGAAGTTATGAGTATCGTAAGTACCAGCAGCAAGCTCGATAGTTACAGGCTTGCCTGCTACCACCTGAGCAAGAGCCGAGTTCAATTCGTCGGCCGAAGTAACTTTGTAAACAACGCTTACATTGCTCCAATCGGTAATCTTATTAATCGCACCGCAAAGCTGAGCAAGACCTGCATTGCCACTAACCGAACCCGAAACAGCAATATTCATCTGAGCTGTACCCATGAACAAACCGCAACGAGGACCAAGGACATCGAATGTATTGTTCTCTACAACGCAGTTTGTGATAGTCGTAGCAGTATCACCTGCGTGATATCCTACCAAACCACCAACATGTCCTTTGTAGTTTGCACCTGCATCTTCTGTATATTTTGATACGATTGTCGAATTCTTAACCGAGCAATTATCGATAGCAACCGAGTAGTTAGAACCATCCTTGTATGCAACAAGACCACCAACATACTTTGCAGAGCCGATAGTACAATTCTCGATGTGGCAGTTTGTTATTTTGCTACCTGCGCTATACGCCTGATAGAAGCCAATAAAACCTCCTGCTGCATCCTCGCCATCGATATTCTGACCTACGAAAGTAGAGTTTGCAAGAGTAACATTCTTAATATCGAAGTTCCAAGTCTTACCGAAGAGAGCTGCCTGATTTGCATTCTCAACCTTTACGCCCGAAATGGTGTGGTTGTTACCCTCGAATACAAGCTTCGAGAACGAACGCGGAGTATACTCAACACCTGTCAAATCAACATCGGCAGTCAATGAGATATTTGCATTTGCTGGAGCATCAACAACAGCAGCAGCAAGACCTGCACCAGTCGAAACGAGATACTCATCGCCATCAACTACATAACCCTTGTTATCCTCAAGTGTGTACCAGCCATCGCCATCGGTATCAGCAAGCTTGTCTGCACCTACCAATACTGGATACTCCTTATCGCCATATCCGCTAACAACTTTGTTGTATTGTGGCTTGTACTTACCACCTGCAAATACAACTTTAGCAGTTGCAGGATCCAAATTCTCAGCCTCGATAATTGCACGCTCATAAGCGGGTACAAAACCATCAGCAGGAACATTCTCGAAGATACCGTCATTAAGGATAAGAGTACCTCCCGAATTCATAACAATACCTAACCAGCCACCGTGAGTGTTGCCTGTAGCGAAAGTATTGTTGTTAATCATCTTGTAGTTACCACCGTTTACTGTAAGTTTACCACCGTACATAACCGAGAAACATACCGAGTTGTAAGGTGCGCTATACATACCTGTTACGGTAATGTCGCAGTCGTTAAGGGCAACATCGGCATTGCTAGAGTTAACAGCTGAACCGTAGTAGCAGTTGAAAGTAGAGTTAGAGATAACGGCTGAACCCGACAACACCTCAACAGCGCGCCAACCACCGCGCTTGCTACCCTCTACAACCAAGTTGTCGAGCGAAAGTTTACCTGTACTGTTAAATACAACAACATTTCCTGCACCTGTCGAAGTACCTGTACCCGAAACTGCGCCATTAGTACTCTCGATAACAAGCTTACCATTTTTGATAGTCAAGTTTGCGTCACCCTCAACAGTGAACATTGCAGCCTTCTCAGACGAAGCACGACTTGCCTCTGTATCAGGATGAACAATAGTATAACCATTAAGGTCAATCTCTGTATCCTTGTCAATTACTAAACCTGCCGCGTTGTCGTCAAGCACAACATTGCTCTTCAAAAGGATAGAGCCACCAGCAGTCAACTGCGAAGCAAAAGTACCCTCGTTGTTGTACTCGCCCTCTGGAATAGGGAGAATCTCAACCTCGATAACAACCTGATCGGTCAAGAGGTTACCAACGAGGTTTGTACGCCAGTTACGCTTTACTGGGGCGTTTGGATACTTAACCTCTACGCTCTGTCCCTTGTTGTCCTTAACTACCAAAGTACACTCCGAAAGTGTACCCTCATTTGCAGGAACCAAGATGTAGTTCATTGCCAACCAATCGTAAGGGGTTGTGTGAGCAGTGTCATTCAACAAGTAGAGATCCTCGTTTGGAAGAGCTGCATCGCTGAATGTTACCTGAACATCCTGTGCGCCACCTACTGTACCGTGCTGATTGTTACCCAAGTAGAGGGTGTTGTAAGCACGAGTAGTAACAGTTGTCTTTGCCTCTGGAACAGTGATGTCGAAACCTGCCACCTTTGCCAACTCGGTGTCGAGAGTACCGAAGTTAATCTGTGCAAATGGACGAGTCAGCTCAACCTTCTCGTTCATTGTGCCATTAACCTCAAGGTCTGTCAACTGACCGAAGAATGCATCACGGCTCTCGTCGTTAGCAACACCATTGTAGGTTACTGCTACATTTGGCTCGCCCTCAAGTGTGAGCGTGTAGCAATCTGCATCAGGATCCTGCGCCCAGAAAACGAAGTTGTAAACCTTCTTGTTTACAAGGCGAATCGAAACAGTAGTGGTAAGCGACGAACCGTCGAACTGACCATCAACCTTTGTGAGGTAGTTCCACTGCGCATCGTAAACACCACAAGTGAGCTGCGTAGCCGACTTACCGTCAGCAATAGCACGCGAAGTGGTGTGAGGAGTAGAAACTGTAAAGTTTACAACGCCATCACCATCGACCAACTGAACATTGTCGACATCAGCCGAGACGCACGATGTAGCGAAGAATCCCAACGCCACAATCGCAAGTGTTCTGAAAATGTTTTTCATTTTGCGTTTAATTAAAATGTGAAAAAATAAATTTATAAAATGTGTATTCCTTTGTATCCAAACATCAATCGAGCCAAAATAGTCTCTTCAACCAGCTCAATTTGTCATCGCGCACACATAGTATGCACATAACGGCCCACAAATTTAGAGTTTTTTAGCGAAAAAAACAAACTTTTTTGAATGAATATACAAAAATCCCCCCCCCCGTAAATTTACAACGCGCTGTATATCAACGCATTGCAGTTTTCAACTTTTTTTAGCCGCAAAAACAAGAGGAGCGTTATCGAACATTTATTCAATAACGCCCCTAAAAGAATGTATATTTACTATCTTCCCAATTATAGGCAGATATTAGCCTATTTTGACTGCAAAATCAACTCATTATGCAAAAGTTCGCCTTCGGATGTGATACCCTCGATAACGACACGATAATCGGACTGACGATCTGCTGTCCAGAATGAGATTGAAGCATCGCCCAACGAGTTGCTTTGCAGGGATGGTACCCACGCAATAGTTGTACGATTATCCTTCTTATTTGGATCGTTCTTGACCGAGTAATCGGGAGCGTAGAACTCCACCGGAATAGCGTATCCTGGAACAACAACCTCCGCCATAGAGTTGAGCAAGAACTTTTGGCGAGCATCGATATTCTTGACATGGAGAATTATCGCACCCGTCTCGGAACTCATACCCGCTGCCATAGACTCGAACTTGTCGAGATATGAAACGCTGATGATTTCATTCATTGGATAGGCATCGATAACGCCCATATCCATCTGCTGACCATTAACATATACGGCAGGCATCAAATCGACTTTATCGTCCATATCAACCTCTACGCCACCAATATAGGTCTGCTCGGTATCTTCAGAATCAACACCTCCTGAAGATTGGTTACTCTCCTCTTTCACTGGCGAAGCGTCGAGTTTTGGCGAACGAACATAAACATCGTTACCCACAACCTCCAGCTTACGGAAGCGTTGCAACGCATCGAAAATCGAGACAAAACGAGTCATATCGCCACTTACAGTATTGAAGTCGTTGAGCGATGATGAGTAGTCGAAGGTTTGCACACGCTTAGCAACAATCTCCACAGCATCGATATCAATTACAGGCATACCACCATCCTCGAAATAGGTCTGCTTCGAGCGCATCATATACTCCTCTGTAAGCGATGGCTTTTTCTCTTTGCGGAACACCTCACGCGCGATAGTCGGTGCAACTGGATAGACATACGGATCGACCTTAATACGAACTCTCTCGCTGCTGCCGTTACGATTCAACGCCTGCAAGAGGTAGATTGTTGTATCGGGCGAATCCACACCCGTGATGTAGAAGCGATTTGTACTATTTAGGTCGTGAACACCAAGATACTCCTTGCGATTGCGGAAAATCATCACGCTGGTGTTGCGAGTCTTGCCGATAGTGGACTTTACACCACCCGAAATACTCTGCTCGGATTCGAACGGTTTTGTGATATGCGGCTTCTTGCCAGCAAGGATAGAGTTGATATTATATCTGCGCCAACCGTGTGTAAGCATCACAAGGTCAAGATGCTCATTACGCTTCGCGTCGTCTGCCTCGAAGTAGTATTGAGGATTTTCGATATGCCCCTTCAACTCCGAATTAAGAAGCATATAGGTAAAGATGTTATCCACCGACTTATCCTCCTTCAGCAGTTCGGCATCTGTAACCGAAACCACAAAATCGCCCTTCACGGCGTTGCCAGCACTGCTCTTAATCGCGAAATCGAGCTGCACTCTCTCGCGAGGCGCAAACTTCTTAACACTTGATGTAATTGCAGCCGATGCATACTTGCCACGCACGAAGAAGAGTCGTTGTGCCACAACCGTGCGCGACACTTTATTTACGACAGATATCTGAGCGACACCGCTGCGCAACTTCTCAAGTGGAATACGCAAGGGGTGCGACAGATCCTCAACAACATAATTCACTACACCACGCGACTGAACTACCGCCACGAGTTGTTCACGCGGATAGTCAGAAGTTGTAAGAATATTGAGCAGAACTCTATTTTCGGAGTCTGGAGTCAGCTTCAAGACACATCCAGAATGCAATGCCGTAGGCAGAGTAAACGAACGCGAAACGCCGTTTTGTGTCGAGAGGGTTGCGATATATGTCTCGCCCTCCTTAGCCGTCATAACAAATTTACCCATACCGTTATGCTCCGACTTAATTGAGCATACCACCTCGCCCGATTTTGTCTGAACCACACCACTAACCTCAACTGGATGGCCATCTACGCCCACTACACTGAATGCAATAACTTGAGCTATTTCGGCAACGAGATTTCCACCTTCAGGCAAGAACTTCGCAGAGAAGTCCTCCTCGAACGAAGGCAACTGCATCTTTCTATCCAACTTACGACCATTAGCGTTGATATTCATACGAATGCAATCGGTCATATTCGAACTTGGGCGGAACGAAAAACGGAAATAACCATCCTTATCGGTCTGCGTCATATGTCGTGTTGTGCGACCATTAACACACAACGAATACTCGACAGCATTACCACGAATAGGGTTAAAAAGGTTGTTTGTAACCTGCACCGAAGCTACAACTTTTCCCGAACCATCAAACTCGTACGAGATATTGGTATGGATAGCATCGTCGATATAGTTTCCAATTTGAATCTGTCGTGTATAGATCAGCTCCTTATCGAAGTTTGTCTGCCACCTTGAGTAGGCTCGAATGGTGTATCTTCCCGATGTCATCTTTGCCGATAGAGGAATGGCATTATGGAATCGACCTCCCGAACCAAACACCCTGACACGCGACACCACATTTCCCGTAGCATCAATCAACTCTACATATATAAATCGAGTGTCGGTTATTCGGCTGAAATAGATCGAATTTACGAGGAACACGCTGAAATAGATCGTATCTCCCGCACTATAGTACGGCTTGTCGGTCACGAGATAGAGCTTCTCCTGCACACCGCCCGTCGTGTAGTAGTTTATAAAACTATTCGTCACAAAATCGGTAAACCGCGCTTGATGAATATTTGCATCTGCAAGAGCTTGGGCTCCAACAGACAATGGCGATAGCATCATCGCCAACACCGCTACGGTAGTTATAAAAAATCTCTTCATTTTAGGTATATTTATTTTAATATTTCTCCTCTCCAAAATGCGACATTTCCGCATCCGTCCATTATCTCCAACTCCACTTGGCGATACCTACTATTGCCGACAAGCGGTCGGTCGAACTTATGTACCAACGCACCTTGCACGGGTTGCAAGTCAAGCGTTCTCCACTCGCCATCAATCAGCAATTTATACTTGGCGATGCCCGAAAAGTTATCCTTTACCGAAAAACGCATCTCGCTAACGCCACGCATATCTGCCTTCGCCTTAAATCGCGCCTTTATACTCGGAGCAACAGTATCGGCAACCACCGTCATATCTCCACCTCGACGCAGTCGCACCACTACACTGTCGTTCTTGAACTCGCCACCGAGGTATCGCAGTTTGCCCTTCGTGTCTACATACGCCACACAAGCGTGTCGTTGCAAATCGCTTGGAGTCGTGAACGCCGCAAACGAGGCTCTAAACCCCTTGTTAAAAGGTATATCCTCTGCAAATATACGATAAAATGGAGAAAGTTGTATAAGAGTCGAATCTTTTATCGCCTCTATCTCCACCGATTTCGTACAACAATACTCTGGCTCGTAGAGGGCTTTCCGAGGCACGGAGAGCGAAAAACCCTCGCCCTTAACGACACTCTCCTCATTGCTCAAGACCAATATAGCATCTATATCTCGCTTAAACATTGGCGTTCCCAAATACTCCTCCCCATAAACAGAGAAAGCAAGTTTCGAGCTGTTTCCGCTATCGTCAGCCACTACAACCTCCACCTCCGCCCGTTCGCCGCGCTGCAACGACACGAAGCCATCAGTCGGCGAATGACGATAGAGGTAATCGGGTGCAAGCGGCATCTTGGCGAGTCGCAACACCTCACACTTTGCCGTGCGTTGCAAAGGGTAGTACGACACCACATTACAGTGGCGAGTATCGGCAAATGAGAAGTGGTCTATGCGATACTCGAAATCTCTTTTACCATTAATTTTTGTGGTCGCCGTATATATTCCGAAACGATTTGCAGAGTTGTTGCGATTATCAACACTCTCAATCACGAAATAACCCCTCCCGGACAGCGCAACCTCCGACTCTATCACATATCTGCCATTGACAAATTTTGGCGTATAGGTGCTACACAAACGGCTCTTAGGCTCGCCTGCGAGCGTATCAACAACCACATAGTGCAAGCGCAAAATCTTTGGCGCAATAGTATCATTCGCCTTCAATGCTCCAAGATTCATCGGATTGAGCGTGTAGGCACTCTTAATATCTCTGAGTTCATAATGCAGATGAGGTCCAAACGAAGATCCGCTATTTCCCGAAAAAGCAATCGTATCGCCCTGTTTTACAGGGAATTTATCAGCCTTCGGAAAGAGATTCAGCGAGTGTTTTTTTGCGCCATATCGCTCCGCTGCAAGATACTCCGCCACATCCTTACGCAATCTCGACAAATGGGCATACACCGACATTGTTCCCTTGTGGGGGTGGTTTACATAGAGAGCCAATCCGTAGCCTCCCGACGACATCGACACGCGCGAAATATATCCATCTGCCACCGCCACAACGGGCTTTCCCGTAACCTTGTCGGTGCGAATATCTACTCCTGAATGGAAGTGATTTGGACGCATTTCTCCATACGAGGCGGTATAGTTTCCCTTCACATTGTGCACTGGGAATATATATCCCTGCGCACGCAAAGCAACCGATAGCACCAACGCCACCAGCACAACCAGCACCCTCTTATATCGAAAAATCTTCATCTACCCCCTTTATAATATTTGAAGCCGTTGCAATCGCCTGCTCCATATCGTAACCTCGCGAAGCTGCGAAGCGAATCAGTTTTGTCTTTGCATCGTAGGGCGAGGAGTACTTCAGCGTTCGCAGACGACGGCGCATAATCTCCTCCAATCGCTCCGACATATCGGTTGCAGCTATCATCGGTGCGATAACCTCGTTGATAATCTCGTTCGACACTCCTTTCGTTCGCAACGCGCTCTTTATCTTATACGCCCCCCAACCACTCAAGTTGAGTTTATCGCGCACAAACGCCTCGGCATAGCGACGATCATCTATAAATCGCTCTGTCTGAAGTCGTTGCAATACCCGCTGAGCATCCGCATCGCTCAATCCCCACCGCTTCATCAGTCGCAGGGCATCGCCCGAGGAGCGTTCCGAACGGGCGCACTCGCGCATCAGCGAAGCCAAAGCCTGCTCCGCCGTTTTGCTCTTTTTAGTGCGCACTACCTTCTGCTCCATACCATTCGCGGTTTTGCATTTGCATCTTCAATCAACTCATTGCGAGTAAAGCCATTCTCACGCAACAGTTCGCAGACCTCTTTGCCAGCTCTCTCGTATATCTCAAACCAGATAGAGCCACTCTCGCGCAACATCTTCCGCCCATTCACTGCCGTTGCACGATAGAAGCGTAGAATATCGTCATCGGGAACAAACAGTGCCAAATGAGGCTCAAAATCGACAACATTTTTGCGCATATCCACGATATCGCTCTGCGGAATGTACGGAGGATTCGACACGATAATATCGAACTCACCCAGCGCACTCAAATCGCCCAACGCATCCGCCTCAACAAACTCCACCTGCGCACCAAGTCGCTCGGCATTTCGTCGCGCTATTGCCAACGCCTCCGACGATATATCCACCGCCACAACCTCGGCATCCTTTACCAATTTGGCAAGCGCGATAGCAATCGCTCCACTACCCGTTCCAATATCGAGAATGCGCGCACCTTGCTTTGCGGTTTCGGCTATTCGATAGACCAACTCCTCCGTTTCTGGGCGCGGAATCAATACACCCTCCGCTACATCAAAATTCATCTCGCAAAACTCCGCCTTGCCCAGCACATACTGCACGGGGCGACCATTGCGAAGTTGCTCGATGACAGTTTCAAGTTCGTCAATTTCGCACACATCATCGTAGTGTGCAACAAGTTGCGATAGGTTATAATTCAACTTCTCACACACGACCATACGGGCTATAGAGTCAGCCTCGCGAACGCCATACAGCGACTCCACCGCATCTCTTATTGAGTGTATAGAAAGACGCACGGTCATAGAAAAAGTTAAATTAGAGTTGATTTTTATTGATTCTGCAAGGAGAGTTCTGCCAATGCAATAGCCACAACAGACTCAACAACTACCGCAGCTCGCAGCACGATACAAGCATCATGGCGACCTTTGGCGACAAGAGGAGCGACCTCTCCCAGACTCTTGTTATAGGTCATCTGTTCGCGCGAGATTGTAGGTGTCGGCTTTATTGCAACACGCACCACCAAATCGTTACCATTGGTGATACCGCCATTTATGCCGCCCTCATTATTCGATGCAGTATGCCCCTCACCATCAACAAAACGGTCATTTCGCTCGGAGCCACGAAGCTTTACCCCCTCAAAACCGCTTCCAAACTCCACCCCCTTAACCGCAGGAACGGAGAACATCAGATGTGAGATAATACTCTCTGCCGAATCGAAGAACGGCTCTCCCAAACCGACTCTAACACCCTTGGCACAACACTCAACGACACCTCCCACCGAGTCACCATCGCGAAGTGCCGACTCTACGATTGTCGAAAACTCCGCCTCATTGCGCGAGCCTCCAATCTCCACTATTGTGGTGCGATAATCTACCTCACCGACTATCTTTTTTGCGACAACACCCGCAGCAACGAGCAACAGAGTCATACGCCCCGAAAATTGTCCGCTACCGCGCAAGTCCACCGCATCTCCATACTTGGCACGAGCCACAAAGTCCACATGAGAAGGTCGCGGATGCTGTTCAAACTGCGAATAGTCAGACGAGCGAGTGTCGCCATTGTGAAATACTATCTCTACGATTTCGCCCGTGGTCACACCATCCGCCACTCCCGATACGATTGTCGGAATATCCTTTTCGTGACGAGCCGTAGTGCCACGAGCCGAGGCTCTACGACGAGATATGTCCGACTCGAAGTCCGCTACCGAGAGTGCTATACCTTGCGGTACGCCACCAATACGCACGCCCATTTCGGGTGTGTGCGAAGCACCCCAAATCTCAATCTTAAACTTCGAGCCAAAACTATTGTGCCACATAAAATCTCTCTATTGCGAAACCCTCAACGACTCCAAAGTCTCGAAGAAGTCAGGAAAACTCTTTGCTACACACTCTGCGCCGTGAATCAACATCTCTCCATCAGAACGCAGCGCAGAGACCGCTAACGACATGGCGATGCGATGGTCATGATGACTCTCCACCTCCGTAGCGTGAATCTCACCACCACGAATACGCATTACATCGCCATCCAGTTCAACCTCAATTCCGAGTTTAGCATACTCCGAAGCGATTGTCTCGGCGCGATTCGACTCTTTATGCTCAAGGCGATGCACTCCGTAGATTACACTCTCTCCCTCTGCTGCTGCAGCCAATGCTGCCAAGGCAGGGAAGAGGTCAGGACACTGCGTAGCATCAAACTCGAATGCCACCAAATCGCGATGCGAAACGGTAATTCTGTCAGGCTCACTCGTCACCGAAGCCCCTGCTCGCACCAAAGCGTCGCAAATTGCAACATCTGCCTGTTTGGAGAGCAGTGAAATATTTGTCAATGTAATCTCTCCCGCAACAGCACCTGCAACAAGCAACATCGCTGCCGCGCTCCAATCGCCCTCAATCGAGAGGTCGGTAGCCTCATAGTGCTGCCCACCTTCGACATAGAACTCCTTATAGTCGTTGTGTTGAATATTTACGCCAAACTTCGACGCCATATCAATGGTCATATCAAGATATGGTTTCGATACAGCATTCTCCACCAAGATAGTCGTATCCTCCCCTGCCAACGGCAATGCCATCAACAAGCCTGTCAAAAACTGCGACGACACCGAACCATCCACCTCTATCTCTCCGCCCTGCATCGGGCCACACACCTCGATAGGCAAGCGACCTCCGCCATCGCGAACATCTACACCGAGTTTGCGAAGCGGCTCAATCATCATATTCATCGGGCGATAGAGCAGAGTTCCTCTACCCTGCACAGTGATAGGGGTGTTGCAAAGCGAAGCTATCGGAGTAAACATTCGAGTAGCCAAGCCCGACTCCCCCACTTGCAGAGTGTCGCTCTTGGGTGCAAGACCTCCTCGCACCTTGACAGTGCGCTCGTCAAGTCGCTCTACCTCGGCACCCAAAGCCTCGATAGTGCTTATTGCCGAGAGTGTATCATCACAGAAATCAAGATTGCGCAGCACCGTTTCACCCTCGGCAAGCAGAGCCGCAGCCAAAGCGCGTTGCGCATAACTTTTTGAACATGGAGGCGTTGCTACGCCTGAAATTTGCCCTCGCGGGACGGATTTATCCATACTATTACCAGCTTTTAGCCATTAGCCGTTAGCCATTGGCTTTTTTATATTATCTTATCAACTACAAAATCGTCAATGATGAGATTATTTTTTGTGCGATGCGAGGTGGCGAGTCCGCAGCATACTGGGCGTATGTGAGGAACCCGATATCCGAAGCACTCGTGCAAAAAGAACTCATCAGAACGATTTTACTCTTCGGTAAGTTCGAACTTATGATTCTTCTTAAGTTCGAAATTCTTGCCGAGATATACTCGACGCACCATCTCATCTGCGGCAAGCTCTTCGGCCGTACCCGTTTTGAGAATTTTACCCTCATACAACAAGTAGGTGCGGTCTGTAATCGCAAGCGTCTCATCGACATTATGGTCGGTAATAATAACGCCGATGTTTTTATTTTTGAGTGTTGCTACGATGCTCTGGATATCCTCTACAGCGATAGGGTCTACTCCTGCAAACGGCTCATCGAGAAGCACAAATGACGGGTTTATCGCGATGGCTCGCGCAATCTCGGTACGGCGACGCTCTCCTCCCGAAAGTTGGTTACCGTAGCTCTTGCGCACCTTCTGCAAGCGGAACTCTTCGATAAGAGCCTCGGTGCGCTCACGCTGATACTCCTTCGTGTAGTTAGTCATCTCAAGCACCGAGCGAATATTATCCTCGACACTCAAGTGACGGAACACCGAAGCCTCCTGCGCAAGGTAGCTTACGCCAAGCTGCGCACGCTTGTAGACGGGCAACTTGGTGAGTTCATCAACATGGCCATCATCGTGTTCGAGGAAGATGCGTCCTTCGTTGGGCTTGATAAGTCCTACGATCATATAAAACGAAGTAGTCTTACCCGCACCGTTAGGCCCAAGCAAGCCCACAATTTCGCCCTGCTGAACATCTATAGACACATGATTTACAACCGTTCGTGCCTTATATTTTTTGACAAGGTCTGTAGTAAAAAGCCTCATATCTCTATTTTTTGCTATTAGCCATTGACCTTTAGCCATTAGCTAAAATATACTCTACAAATCAACAATCTTTATTGTTGTAATTACCAACAAATTCGGAGGCTATTTTAATAGTCCTCGCAACTTTTTTCAAATAATTTTCACACAAAGTTATGATTTTTTCCGAAATAATTTTTATCTTTGATTGGAAATTTAGCTAAAAAAAGAGTTTTATAACACAAATTACCATGTCTCAGGCATTGACAGATAGAAATTTACTACGCGAAAAGCTAAAAGAGTACTTCGGATTTACCTCTTTCAAGGGAAATCAAGAGGAGGTTATTCTCAATCTGCTTTCAGGTCGCGACACTTTCGTACTGATGCCTACGGGTGGAGGAAAGTCGCTCTGCTATCAGCTACCAGCCCTAATGATGGATGGCGTAGCAATTATCATATCGCCACTTATCGCCTTGATGAAGAATCAGGTGGATGCAATGCGAACCTTCTCCGACAACTCAGGCATTGCTCACTTCCTCAACTCATCGTTGAGCCGTTCTGCCGTACAGCAGGTACGCGACGAGGTGTTGGCTGGTAAAACCAAGTTACTCTATTTTGCACCCGAATCACTCACTAAGGAGGATAACATCGCCTTCTTGCGTAAGATAAAAATCTCATTCTACGCCATTGATGAGGCGCACTGCATCTCGGAGTGGGGACACGATTTCCGCCCCGAGTATCGCCGTATCAGACCTATCATCAACGATATTGGTCAAGCTCCACTCATTACCCTGACAGCTACCGCCACTCCAAAGGTTCAGATGGATATCCAGAAGAATCTCGGAATGACCGATGCCGTAGTATTCAAATCGTCATTCAACCGTCCAAATCTCTTCTACGAGTTGCGACCAAAGAATGATCCCGATCGCGACATCATCCGCTATATCAAGCAAAACGAGGGTAAAAGCGGTATCATCTACTGCCTGAGTCGTAAAAAGGTTGAGGAGTTGGCGGAGTTGCTTGTAGCAAACGACATAAAAGCTCGCGCATACCACGCAGGTATGGATGCGCAGACACGAGCCGATAACCAAGATGCGTTCTTGATGGAGGGCATTGATGTTATCGTGGCGACAATTGCCTTCGGTATGGGCATTGATAAGCCCGATGTGCGATTCGTAATCCACTACGATATTCCGAAGTCGCTCGAAGGCTACTATCAGGAGACTGGTCGTGCAGGTCGTGATGGTGGCGAGGGGCACTGTCTTACCTTTTATAATTATAAGGATATACAGAAACTTGAGAAGTTTATGCAGGGAAAACCTGTTGCCGAGCAAGAGATTGGAAAGTTGCTCCTTCTCGAAACCGAATCTTACGCCGAGAGTTCGATGTGTCGTCGCAAGACACTACTCCACTACTTTGGCGAGGAGTATCACGAGGATAATTGTGGCGCGTGCGACAACTGTTGCAATCCGCGACCACAAGTCGATGCAACCCAAGACCTCGTTAAGGCGTTACAGGCTCTGCGAGCCATTGGCGACAAGTTCAAGATGGAGCACCTTGTATCGCTCCTTTCGGGCAAGACAACCGCTGCGATGAAGAGCTACGGTCACGCCAAATTGGAGTGGTTTGGCATTGGCAAGAGCAAGGGCGAGCGTCATTGGTCTGCCGTAGTGCGTCAAGGTCTTATCATGGGACTCATCGACAAGAATATCGAGAACTATGGTCTTATCTCGATAAATGCCGCTGGCGAGGCGTTCATTGCCAAGCCTACAAAGGTTATGGTATCGCAGGATCGCGACTACGATGAGGAGGAGCGTCAGGCAGCCGAGGCAGCCGTTCCGAAGGGTGGCGGTGTAGCCGACGAGCAACTCTTTGCAATGTTGAAGGACTTGCGTCGTAAAGTGGCACAGAAGAGTAATCTGCCACCGTTTGTCATCTTCCAAGACCCATCGTTGCAGGATATGGCGATTCAGTACCCTATTACCATCGAGGAGATGCAGAACATCTCTGGTGTGGGCGTGGGCAAAGCAAATAAGTTTGGCGCAGAGTTCGTGGAACTTATCAAGGCCTATGTCGAGGAGAACGATATCATTCGCCCACAAGATATGATCGTTAAGTCGGTGGCGAATAAGGCGGGAAATAAGATATTCATCATTCAGTCTATTGACAGGCAGATGGATTTTGAGGATATTGCTCGCGCCAAGAATCTCACCTTCGATGAACTGCTTACCGAGATTGAGGCTATTGTAAATTCGGGAACTAAGTTGAATATTCAATACTACCTCTCCGACTATATGGACGAGGAGAAGATTGAAGATATCTATCTCTACTTTAAGGAGGATGCCGAGAGCGATTCACTCGACGAGGCTCTTGCCGAGTTGGGTGGCGAGTACGAGGAGAACGAAATTCGTCTCGTGCGCATCAAGTTCCTCTGCGAGGTCGGAAACTAAAAAGATGCATTCAGGTCATATATCGCGGAGGTTACTACACACATAAAAGGCTCTGTATCAAAAATGAAGAGTTCTGCAATCGAGGGGGGGGGAGATAAATTTCAATGCTGGAACACTTGTAGAGGATGAAGCCCCCGAAGATATACTCAATAGATTTATCGAAAAGGTGCTGTCCATCGCAAATGGCGAACACCTAAAACAAAGGCAGATAGGATTCAAGGAGGTTGCAATATTCAAAACGGGAGTAACCTTGTAGTTAAGAGTTGGAATTATCCGTAAGCCAAAAAAAAATGGATAATTCCGATTTTTTTCTTAATTTCTTTGATTACCTTTGTACCCGATGATTGATAGAGATACAGTAGACAGAATCTATGCCGCGGCAGATATTGTCGAGGTGATAAACGACTATGTTACGCTCAAAAAGAGGGGCGTAAACTATGAGGCGTGCTGTCCGTTCCACGGAGAGAAGACGCCTTCATTCAAGGTATCTCCATCGAAGGGACTATTCAAGTGTTTCGGTTGCGGTAAAGGCGGAAATGCCGTCTCTTTCGTGATGGAACACGAGAATATATCCTATGCAGAGGCTCTGAAAATCGTAGCCAAAAAGTACGGAATCGAGGTCAAAGAGCGCGAAGAGAGCGAGGAGGATAAAATCCGCAACAACAACCGCGAGAGTATGTTTATGCTCAATTCGTGGGCTTCGGATTACTTCGCAAATACGCTACACAACACCGACGAGGGCATAAGTGTAGGCTTGTCGTATTTCCGTCAAGCTCGCGGTTTCTCGGAAGCAACAATAAAGAAATTTGGTCTTGGTTTCTGTCCGTCGGGGGGCAACAAGATGACGCAAGATGCACTGCGTGCGGGCTACAAAGAGGAGTTTCTACTATCAACAGGTCTTTCTCTGAAGAGTGAGCGCGACAACTCCCTTTTTGACCGCTTCCGCGAGCGCGTAATGTTCCCCGTTCACAATGTATCGGGACGAATCGTAGCGTTCGGAGGTCGAACACTCCGCACCGACAAGAAGGTTGCAAAGTATCAGAACTCGCCAGAGAGCGAAATCTATAGCAAGAAAAACGAGATTTATGGTCTCTTCTTCGCCAAGAAGGCTATTCAACAACAGGAGTATGCCATTATGGTCGAGGGCTACACAGATGTTATCTCAATGCACCAATCGGGCGTGGAGAATGTCGTTGCTTCATCGGGCACATCTCTCACGATAGAGCAGATTCGACTCCTTGCGCGTTTCACGAAGAATATCACCGTAATGTACGATGGCGATGGCGCAGGACAGAAAGCCTCATTGCGCGGTATAGATATGATTCTCAAAGAGGGCTTGAATGTTCGCGTGGTCTTGCTTCCTGCCGAGGATGATCCCGATTCATTTGCTCGCTCTCACTCCGCCGAGGAGGTGCGCGACTATATAAAGTGTAACAGCGAAGATTTCATCTCATATAAGACGAAATTGCTCCTTGCCGATGCGGGCGAAGATCCAATAAAGCGAGGCGAGGTAATTCGCGATATGGTGCAATCTATCGCTGTAATTCCCGACGCAATACAGCGCGCGCTCTACATAAAGAAGTGTGCCGAGCTGATGGCTACAGATGAGAATATTCTTGTCCGCGAAGTGGCAAAGACTCGAATGAACTCTTTGGGAGATCGCGAGGCTTCGGAGTTTATTGACCGCGAGAGTCGTCGTTATTGGCGTCATCGTGAGGAGGAGCCAGCAGCAAGCGAAGAGGCTGAGCAGTTTGGCAACCTCACGATAGGCAGCAGCTTGGAGTCTATTGAGCGAGAGTTGATATACTATCTTGTGGTACACGGCACGAAAGATTATGATTTTAAGGAGGGGCGCACTATAGTTCCGATGAATGTAGCCGACACGATTCTCGATGAGATGGCGATAGATGATATGCAGTTCCACAACGCAATCTACAACGAGATTTACAACATCTATCGAGCAGCTCGTGAACGCGGAGATATTCCTCAAATTGAGGAGCTTACATCGCACACAAATATTGATGTATGCGATGCGGTAACCGACTTGCTATTTATTGATGAGCAATACGCTATGAGCAAGATTTGGACCAAGAAGGAGGTGCATACAACCACCGAATCGGAGGTACTTGGCAAGGGTGTTCCGAAAGCTATACAACTCTTCAAGACAAAGTTTGTAACGGCAATGCTCGGAAAGTTGCAGGCGAAGTTGCAAGATGAAAACCTAAGTGAGGATGAGCAGTTGGCAATCGCATCGGAGATGGTACACCTCAATCGCCTAAAAGTTATACTCGCAAGAAAGACAAACCGATTGACGATATAAGGTAATAAGGTAGTCAGTCAAAATAGGGGTGTCCAAAAAATTTTTGGGCACCCCATCAATTATCTACTTATTAGTTTTCTCAAATTTCTTTTTTAATCGTTCATAGATTTTTAGTTGAATTTCCTTTGAACATTTATCTATTACTTTCTCATTGGCAATCGCGACCACTCTACCTTTTTTATCAGGTAATGATGCCAAAAGTGGCGCTTTTTAGATAATAAAAGATGGGCGAGAAACGGAGTATTTCTCGCCCTATTTTTTGCTTGCCTTTCCCTGATTACTTTGCAGAAAAAGATACCATTTCACAAAG
>SUZQ01000075.1 GCA_015059875.1 Rikenellaceae bacterium
ACGACCACCACCGCCACCTTGCTGTCCGCTTACGCCCAAGATATCCTCGAACGAGAAGTTCTGCTGATTGACATTGTTGAACAGACCGATTAACGATACACGTGAATCACCGTGGAAGAAGTTTACATTTCCGCCCACAATCCACTTGTGTCCCTTTGCCAATTCATCATCAGAGTTTGGCTCGTAACCATAGCCTGCATACATCTTTCCGAACTGACCTTGGCGCATTCCCTCTTTGGTTACGATATTAATAGCCTTATAGCCCTCGCCATCGTCCATGCCCGAGAACTCGGCATTGTCGCTCAACTTGTTGAATACTTCGATACGGTCTACCGCCTCGGCAGGCAACGACTTGATTGCGGTGCTGACATCCTCACCAAAGAACTCCTTGCCATCGACAAAAATCTTCTGAATGGTTTCACCTTGTGCCTCTACCGCGCCATTTGTAATGGTGATACCCGGCATCTTCTTCAACAAACCCTCGACATCGGCATCGTTCGACACTTTGAATGCTCCGGCGCTATAACTCAGAGTGTCGCCATTTTGCGATGTACGCAACGCCTTGACGGTCTTGACAACTGTTTCGATACGTTCCGCCTGCTCGGTCATAACGAGTTTGCCGAGCGAGAGCGATGCTCCCGACAGACGAAACGTCTTTGTCATATCTTTGTAGCCGATGAAGGATGCAACGAGGGTGTAGTTACCATATGACAATCCCGAAATTGATACATATCCGTTTGCGCCCGAAGTGTAATACTTTTTGTCATTCGGTTTTGCGGTAGGGTAGACCTCCACCACAGCACCCATTACGCCCTGCTTGGTTTGCGAATCAATAAGCGAAAACGACACCTTGCCTGTCTGCGCAAATGCCGAAACAGCGAGTGCAACTGTGAAGATTAAAACGATAAGACGCTTCATTATGTAGTAGTTTTTTGTTTGCTTTATTCTATGTGGTTTACGCAGAGAAAATCTCTAAACTTAAAACCGCACAAAGGTAGTGAATATAATTCATTATATTCAACATAGTTAGCGTGAATTTACCAAAATTGAGGGGCGAATCGACCTAATTCTCGGTTGAAGTAAGCCAATTCTTGAATTCGTGTACCCTCGCTTTCGGAATAATGATGCGTTCAGGGGTCTCCATTATGAGATTTGCAGTCAGACGACTACCGAACCAAACCGATATATCCTTTACCGCTTTACGCGATATAATGAATTGGCGATTGGCACGGAAAAAGTCACTGCTTGATAACTTCGATTGCAGGGCTTCAAGTGTCAAATCGATTTGATACTTGCTACCATTGTGGCAATATGCCGTAACACGCTCCTCAAATGTATGAAGAAAGGCGATATCCTGACTATTCAACGGGATAATCTTATCACGGAAATGGACAAGGAAGATATGCTGTTCCGGTTGTTGAGAGTGTTGTGCCACCCTGCTAACACGAGAGGAGTACTCTTGACGCTCAATTGAGGTAAGTCGTTGCCACTTGTCGATAGCTCGCTTGATATCCACCTCATTTATAGGTTTGAGCAGGTAGTCAATACTATTCACTTTAAATGCATCTATGGCATATTGGTCATAGGCGGTAGTGAAGATAATCGGAGTTTCAATCGCCACGCTGTCGAAGATGCGGAATGATGCTCCGTCAGCCAGATGGATATCCATAAATATAAGGTCGAGTTGAGGTGCAGAACGAAAAAATTCCACACTATCAACTACTGTATCAATAGTCTCCACGACTTCAACATCGGGATATATTTTTCGCAATATGGCAGAGAGATTCTGCGCTGCGGCGGTTTCGTCTTCGATAATAACTACTCGCATAGGCTCTATTCGTTAGGTTTTTCGAGTGGCAGGCACACAGTAAACTCCTTGTCGTTGTTGATGATTTCGATTTCGCGATTGAGCAACAGCTGATAGCGGCTATTGAGGTTTGAAAGCCCAACGCCTGTACCCGGATTTGCTTCGAGCATCGGGCGATTCTCGTTAGATACTATCAGATAGCCGTCTTTCGTGTAGATTCGTATGCTGAACAACTGCTTGCTACTTATTGTATTGTGCTTAACGGCATTGCCGATAAGGGGTTGTAACGATATAGGCGGCAATTTGTAGTCTAAGTATTGCTTTTCGATATCGAAATCAAATTTAATCTTGTCGCCATATCGAATTTTGAAGAGATAGCTGTAAGCCTCGGCAAATTTTATCTCTTCGCGCAACTCTACAAATGTCGAGTTGGCACTGTTTTGCGATAGATAACGGAAGGTATAGGATAGTTGGTCGATATATTTCAGAGCTCGCTCCTCATCCTTTTCGCGTACCAACATCGAGAGTGACGATAGTGAGTTGAATAGGAAATGTGGATTTACCTGGCTTGTCAACATATTGTATTTTGTAGTCAGGTTCTCGTTGCGGAGCATCTCGTTTTCGAGCGAAATCTGTTGCTCACGATAGAGAAGGCTGTAAATACGCGAGTAGAGAATAACCACAGCCAACATAAAGCACGACTTCAACACCACGACAAACTCGACTAATTGACGGCTCTTGTAGACGGGAATTACCTCGCCTGAGTGCATCAGAGGTACGGGCGATATGAAGTATGTAGCAAATGTTATAAGTGCGCAAATGGTTGAGCGCAACATAAATTGCTGCCACGTGGCATCACGCCCTTTGGCATTCATCATTACCAGCAACACGAACGCGAGGATGAAGTAGAATATAAACTGATAAAATACCACGTGCCACTGTTCCGAGCTTCGGTAGAGGGCGCCGTAATCGTATATCTCTCCGTTCTGCTTCAATACGCGGCGCATAATGAGGTGCTTGGCCTCGATATATTTTTGTTCCGAAGCCTCAATGTGCAGAGTGTCGTTCTGTGCGAGATTGAGCCAATGAACCTTTTGCCTGTCGACATAGATACTGTCGCCCTCTTCGGTTATGATGTAGCCGAAACCATCTCCCGAGATGGAGAGTGTGCCACACACCTCAATTATCGTGCGGTTGTCACGAACACGTGCATTGCGGCGTTGTCCTGCATCGGATTGGTTTGCTACAAGCAACAAAAGGTACGAAAAGTTGCAAACCAAACTCACAACTATCGCCACGAATGCATAACCCACATAGGGTGAGCGACTCTTTAATCTCTTTATCATATTAGCCATTAGCCATCAGCCATTAGTTCCTTTAATTAAAGACACTTTTAATTGTCAATTGTCAATTGTCAATTGTCAATTTGAAAACTACTCCTCGTACCACGAAGCATAGAGACGGTAGTCGTTGGCGATACGCTTGATGATTTGCTCTCGTTGCTCGGGGGTAACCTCCTTTACCTTCTTGGCAGGAACTCCTGCATAGACCGAGTTCGGCTCCAACTTGGAGTTAGAGAGCACCAAAGCATTTGCCGCAATAATGCAGCCCGATGCCACAACAGCATTGTCGAGAATTGTTGCGCCCATACCGATAAGGCAGTTATCCTCGATAATTGCACCGTGAATTGTGGCATTATGACCTACCGAAACATCGTTGCCGATATGAGTTTGCGAAGGTTTCGGCGACTTGTCGTAGAGGGTATGAATAACCGTTCCATCTTGAATGTTTGTGCGGTCACCGATGGTGATTTTGTTCACATCGCCACGCAATACTACATTGTACCAAATCGAAGAGTCCTTACCTATGGTAACATCTCCAATCAGTACTGCCGTTTCGGCAACAAAAGTTCCTTCGCCAACCTCTGGCGTGTGATTTCTAACCGATTTTATATATGCCATATACTATAAAGTTTTCCGTTTTAATCCCACTGCGTGGGCTTTTCACTGCTCCGTCTCGGCATAGGCTGCAAGCAGCCTCTGCTCTCGACTTAATCGCAGCGGTCCGTTCTCAGTTTGTTTTCGCTTCTTGCCAATAACTCTCCAACTCATCGAGCGATGCCTCGCTGACCATTTTGCCCTGTTCGGCTACCCGCTTTTCGATATGGTTGAAGCGGCGAATAAACTTTTTGTTTGTTGCTTCGAGGGCATTTTCGGGGTCTATGCCACTCTTGCGACAGGCGTTGATGAGAGCGAAGAACAAATCTCCAAACTCTGCCTCTAACTTATCCTTATCGCCACTCTGCATCTCTGCCTCGACCTCGTGAATCTCCTCGTGAACTTTATCCCAAACCTCTGCTGCCGAGTTCCAATCGAAACCTACCGCAGCAGCCTTCTCGCTTATGCGGAACGCCTTTACCATCGCAGGCAGTGAGCGTGGCACACCACCCAAAACGCCACTCTTGCGAGCCTTCTTGCGGAGTTTCAGTGCCTCCCAATTCTGTTTTACCTCTTCTGGACTCTCGGCAAGAACATCGCCGTAGACGTGTGGGTGGCGGTAGATAAGTTTGTCGCATACTCCGTTTGCAACATCAGCGAGGTCGAAAGCACCCTGCTCCTCGGCAATCTTCGAGTAGAATACGATGTGCAAAAACAAATCGCCCAACTCCTCCTTTATTCCCTCCATATCGTTGTCGGTGATAGCGTCTGCCAACTCGAAGGTCTCTTCGATGGTGTTGTTGCGCAACGAGTGAATAGTCTGTTCTCTATCCCACGGGCACTCGACACGCAGGCGGTTCATCACCTCGATAAGTCGTGCGGTACCCTCCAATTTCTTATTCATAAATATTCAAGTGTAATACTACTGCAAATGTATGAAAAAAAATCGGCTCAACAAAATGTCGAGCCGAATATGGTGTTCAATCAAGTTTGAACTTGTTAGTTCAAACTTGGCAAGAACGAGTAATCCTTAGAATAATGCAAGTGCTGCTCGATGTAGTTTGCAGGGTACGAAACCTTTACATCCACAATCTTGTCACCCTCCTTAACCAGCTCGTACTCTGGGTTTACGAAACCGCCGTAAGGCTCGATGTTGAGAGCATAGTAACGCTCGCGCACCTCCTTGTGAAGCTCTTGGTCAATCTTAACGGCATACTTCTCAACCAACGCCTTACCAGCCTCGAAGTCGCCCTCCGACTTGATGCGCTGAATCTCACGGAGCTGCTCGCCGAAGATTGTGCGCAACTTCTGGAAGTCGTTTACAACGATATAACGCTTGCCATCCTTAACTACCCACTCGATAACATTATCCTCCTTGCCGAGGTCGTATGCCCAGCAAGAGATGAGTTTGCGGTTACGCATGTGAGCCTGCTCGACATCCTTGCCCAACTCGATACGCGAGAGCTGTGTCATTGCGCCATTCATAATGTAAGATGCATATTGTGCCCAAGCTGCATCGAGCGATGGAATCAAGCCAATCTCAATCATCTTCTCGTCAGCAAGGTAGTAGAGAGCGAAGAGGTCTGCACGAGTCTCTTCGAGAGCCGAAGAATAGACGCCCAACTCTGTTCCGGTAGTACCCGGAGCCAACTGACCTGAGCCGTGACCAAGGCACTCGTGAAGGTCGGTGTGGAGGTCATCAGAGAGTTTGCCGTACTCCTTCATGCGAGCGCGGTCCTCCTCGCGAAGTACGAACTCCTCCGAAAAGCCATTGCCCTGTGCAGCCTTCTTGTATGCGTAGGTGATATTGTCGATAGTCACCGACTTCGAGCCGTAGTCCTTACGAATCCAATCAGCATTTGGAAGGTTGATGCCGATAGGGGTAGTAGGGTAGGTGTCGCCACCGAGCATTGCCACGGTGATAACCTTCGCCGAAACACCCTTTACAACCTCCTTGCGGTATGCGGGGTTGATTGGCGAGTGGTCCTCGAACCACTGTGCATTGTCCGAGATAATCTGTGTACGCTCGCAAGCCTTCTTGTCGCGGAAGTTTACAACCGACTCCCACGAAGCCTTATATCCGAGTGGGTCGCCATAAACCTCGGTGAAACCATTTACGAAATCGACATTCGACTCGGTGTCCTGTACCCAAGCAACATTGAACTCATCAAAGTCACGCAAGTCGCCCGACTTGTAGTACTTGATAAGTTTTGCGATGATGCTCTTGGTAGGCTCGGCAGCAACCTCTTGTGCCTTCTCCAACCAATAAACAATCTGCTCCAAAGCCTCGGTGTACATACCGCCAATCTTGTAGGTCTTCTCTACGATTTTGCCCTTCTCCTTTACGAGTTTCGAGTTCAAACCGTACGAAATAGGGCGTGGGTCGTTGCCTGCCTTCTTTATCATCTTGTTGTAGAACTTCTCAACCTCTTTCTGAGTCAAACCCTCGTAGTAGTTGCCTGCCGATGTTGCGATAACATCTGCGCCCTTTGCCTGGTTGAGGCGGGTAGCGTAGAGTGCAGGGTTGAAGATAGCCTCCAAGATAACCTCCTTCTCGACAGGCGACTCAACGCCGCACTTGTCCCACTGTGCCGAGAACCACTCGCGCGAGAACTCAGGTGCGAACTTGTCGTTCGAGTAGTGGTGGTGGATACCGTTAGCCAACCAAACCTTCTTCAAGTACTTCTCCATAGCCTTGAACTCAGGACACTCCTTGTTGCCATCGTACGAGGTGTAAATCTTCTCCAATGCACGGCGGATTGTAAGGTTGTACTTGAAGTTCTGGTCGAACAAGATGTCACGACCACACTTTGCAGACTCTGCCAAGTAGTAGATTAAGAGTTTGTCGTTGAGCGACTGATTCTCAAACTCAGGCACCTCGTAGCGGATAATCTTGACATCGTCAAAACGGTCAACAATCCAAGGTTGTTCAGCCTTCTCCTTACACGAGGTAAGTGCCATTGCAATAATTCCCATTGTTACAAAAACGATTTTTTTCATAATTACATATATTTATTTAAGTGTTGTGTCGTATTCTTTGGCTATTAGCCGTTAGCCATTGGCTTTTTAGTATCCGAAAATCTCCTCCTGCGAGAGATACTTTATTCTGCCGAGTGTGCCGATATACTTCATATCGAGGTCGTGCTTGTCGCCCAAGATGCAGTAGGTGTAGGCTCTGCCCTTGATAAACTCCTGCTGGAACTTCACTACATCATCGAGTGTAAGCGATTGAATACCTTCGTACAGAGTCTTGTTGATATCCTCTTTAAGCCCGAACTTCTCTTGTTCGAGATAGCTCCACAATATATCCATCTTGGTAGTGCGCTTACTCTCTATATTTGCCAATATGCCACTCTTTGCCAACTCAAATGCCTGCTCCGAACGAGGCATATTTTCGATAATCTCGTCAAACGCTTCGACTGCCTGCTGCACTTTGTCGTTCTGTGTAGCGATAAAGGCGTAGAAGTAGTATGGGTGGTGCGGAATACGACCTTTTGCAAGATAGGAGTATGCCGAGTATGCCAAACCTCGTGCTTCGCGCATCTCCTGAAAAACAATGGCGTTCATACCACCGGAGAAGTAGTTGTTGTAGAGATTGCCCACAGGCGAATAGTCGAGATTCCACTTATCCCCCTCACGACACGAGTACTGCATATAATATACCTGCTTTGCATCGTACTGTGCAAAGAGGACATTCGACTTTTTTACGGGTTTTGTAGGCACAGGCTCCGACCTCAAATCGAGGAGATTATCGTTCGTCTTATGTGTGGTATAGAGCATACCCACAACATCGTTGAGGTGGGTAGGTCCGTAGTACATTATACGATGCTTTACCTGCGACAACTGCTTGATATTGTTGAGCAGCTCCTCCGATGAAATCCTCTGCAACTCCTTGTTTGACATTGTGCGTGTGCGAATGTAGTCGTCACCATAGAGGCAGTAGTTCTGCAAACGGAGGAAGTTCTCTTGTTGCGAAGCCTTGGCATTTATGCGTTGTTGTGCGAAGTCGCTCTTTACGCCCTTCAAAATCTCCTCATCGCCCTCAACATTTGCAATGTAATCTTCAATAACGGTCATTGCACGCTCCATATTCTCGGAAAGACCACTTATTATAAGATAGGTCTTGTCGCCCGTTACGGTGATATTGAACGAGCAGGCGAGGTCGTACAACTCTCGTTGAATCTCCTCTGCCGACTTCTCCCCGGTGCCAAGCAACTCCATGTAGTCGGCTGCCAAAGCCATTGACTTAACGGTTGTAGTACCAAAGTCGTAGAGGTAGATAAGCGAGAATAGCTCGTTTGTTTCGTTACGCTTGTAGAGTACCTGCAATCCGTTGTCGAGCAACGAACGACCTAAATCACGCTCGTAGTCGATAAATTGTGGCGCAATAGGCGCAACCTCCGACTGCTGTGTGGCAACGAGATAGTCGCTCTGTGCATCACGATTTGCCGAGATAGGGGTTATCGAAGGTTTGTCGATTTTCTTCTGCGACTTATCCT